>NZ_JBFREY010000011.1:0-167468 GCF_052114545.1 Pseudomonas sp. KB_12
CTATGTAGGAGCTGGCGAAGCCTGCGATCTTTTGATCTTGATCTTTCGCTTGAGACTCAACTGTCTGGGACAAGATCGCAGCCTCGTTGCACTCGACAGCTCCTACACAGCTCCTACAGCCGAGCGGGAGCAAGCTCCCTCGCCACAGGGGTCTCTATACCCCTCCATGGTTCTTCTGGTAAGTCTCCTCCCCCATCGCCGCAATCTGCCCCTCGATCAACGCCTCGAACGGCCTCAGCAACAGCTCAAAGCTCGCCGGCGCCTCAAGTACCTGCAACGCCTGGACAATCGCCTCCACCGTCGACAACGCCCCCGGCCCCGGTGCCTTGCGCAAACGATAACGAGACACCCCGCCCTCGGCCAATGTCACCCTCGGCAGCGCCGCCAGCAGCGGGTTGAGGTGCAGCAGCTTGCGCGCCTTGCGCCAGGTGCCGTCGGGCACGACCAGTAGCAACGGCTCATCGGAGGGCGCATAGGCTTGCAGCGGCTGTGCATCGTCAGCGGGAAACAACAACCGCGCCTGATAACCCGGTTGATTGAGCAACCTGGGCAAATCCTCGAACACCTCGCCCACGATCAGTTCAGCGTTGTTAAGCCCCAACGCCGCCAAGCGGGCGGTGTTCAAGGCGTGGTTCACTTCGCTGGGGTGCTGCAACAGCAAGACGCGGGTGCGGCTGTCGAGGCTGGGGATCAACGGGCACAGGCAGTGGCTTTGCGGTCGTTGGCAACGCGGGCATTGAGTTCTGGACATGGTCAGGCCTGATTCAGTTGAGCTTTGAGCAAATCGCGGAAGGTCTGGATCAGCGGCTCGCGGCTGCGACCACGGCGCACGATCATCGAAAACGGCGCCTGATAGCCAAAGGTCGCCGGCAGCAGCACACGCAAGTCGCCCTTGTCGACCCACGCCTGGGCGTAGTGTTCAGGCAGGTAACCGACGTAGGCGCCGGACAACACCAGGATCAACTGCGCCTCCATGCTCTCCACCGTCGCCGCGCTGTGCTTGAAGCCGTGGCGAGCCAGTTCGGCCTGGCTCCAGTAACCGCGCCCGACCATGCGCTGCTGGGTGATGACCTGCTCGGGAATGCGCCGCTCGTTGAACAGCGGGTGACGGTTGCTGCAATACAACCAGTGCTGCTCACGGTACAGCGGCATGTAGACCAGCCCGCTCATGCGCGTGGAAAACGCACCGATGGCCAGGTCCAGGCGGTTGTCCTGCACGCCGAGTTGCAGCTCGTAAGGGCTCATGACCGACAGGTGCAAATGCACCGCCGGGTGCTCCTGGCTGTAGGCACCGATGGCTTCGGCGAACGGCAAGGCCTTGTCGCTGACGGTGGAGTCAATCACTCCCAGGTTCAGCGTGCCGCGCAGTTCACCCTTGAGCGCTGCCGCGTACTGCTCGAACCCTTCGAGCTCGCCCAACAGGCGCAAGGTTTCCTGATGAAACAACTCGCCCTTGCTGGTCAGGCTGAACCCACCCCGGCCGCGATGACACAGCACCAGGCCCAGGGCCGACTCAAGCTGACTCATGTAGGTGCTGATGGCCGACGTGGAAAGGTTGAGCTCGTGCTGGGCATTGGCGAACCCCTGGTGCCGGACCACGCTGACAAAAATGCGCAGCAGTTTCAGGTCGGGTAGAGCGTTGGCCATGGGGGTGTCTCCGGATCACACATAGACAGGACTTGTCGCGCTTTTGTGGCGAGGGAGCTTGCTCCCGCTCGGCTCTGTAGGAGCTGGCGAAGCCTGCGATCTTTTGATCTTGATCTTTCGCTTGAGACTCAACTGTCTGGGACAAGATCGCAGCCTCGTTGCACTCGACAGCTCCTACACAGCTCCTACAGCCCAGCGGGAGCAAGCTCCCTCGCCACAGGGGGCATCATTTGCCTCAGGGCTGCGCTGATGCGGAGTCTATCGCCCTACCCACCATTAGTTTAGAAAAATCTGAACTAAGTATTTGCCACCAGCGATTCTTCCCATCCCACGCTTTTCGCAGAATCGGCCCCTGATAAATAAAACAACGATGAGGCCCTACCCGTGGACAAGATTCTTCACCAACCACTGGGCGGCAACGAAATGCCGCGCTTCGGCGGCATCGCCACCATGATGCGACTCCCCCATTTGCAAACCGCTGCCGGCCTGGACGCTGCGTTCGTCGGCGTGCCGCTTGACATCGGCACCTCCCTGCGCGCCGGCACCCGTTTCGGGCCGCGGGAAATCCGCGCCGAATCCGTGATGATCCGCCCCTACAACATGGCCACTGGCGCCGCGCCGTTCGACTCGCTGTCGGTGGCCGACATCGGCGACGTGCCGATCAACACCTTCAACCTGCTGGACGCGGTGCGGATCATCGAGGAGTCGTACCACAAGATCCTCGAACACAACGTCATCCCCCTGACCCTGGGCGGCGATCACACCATCACCCTGCCGATCCTGCGGGCCATCCACAAGAAACACGGCAAGGTCGGCCTGGTGCACATCGACGCCCACGCCGATGTGAACGACCACATGTTCGGCGAGAAGATCGCCCACGGCACCACCTTCCGCCGCGCCGTGGAAGAAGGTCTGCTCGATTGCGACCGCGTGGTGCAGATCGGCCTGCGGGCCCAGGGCTACACCGCCGATGATTTCAACTGGAGCCGCAACCAGGGTTTCCGCGTGGTCCAGGCCGAAGAGTGCTGGCACAAATCCCTCGCCCCGCTGATGGCCGAAGTGCGTGAGAAAGTCGGCGGCGGCCCGGTGTACCTGAGCTTTGACATCGACGGTATCGACCCGGCCTGGGCCCCTGGCACCGGCACTCCGGAAATCGGCGGCCTGACCACCATCCAGGCGATCGAAATCGTCCGTGGCTGCCAGGGCCTCGACCTGGTCGGTTGCGATCTGGTAGAAGTCTCGCCGCCGTACGACACCACCGGCAACACCTCGCTGCTGGGCGCCAACCTGCTGTACGAGATGCTTTGCGTATTGCCCGGCGTGGTTCATCGCTGAGGTGCGGTCATGAATGATCGAGATCAGGTTCTCAAGGCCGCCGCCGAATTGGTGTCGGCCTTCGCCCGCAATGAGCGCGACGCCTACTTCGGCGCATTCACGGCCGATGCGAGTTTCGTGTTCTACACCCTCGAACAGCCCCTGCTGTCACGCGATGCCTACCTGGCGTTGTGGGATCGCTGGCGGTCCGAGGATGGCTTCGAGGTGCTCAATTGCACCTCGAGCAACGCCTTCGTCAGCCTGCAAGGGGACGTGGCGATTTTCATCCATGACGTGGCCACCGAGCTGCGCATGCTAGGGGAGCTGCACTTTAGCCAGGAGCGCGAAACCATTGTGTTTCGCCAAGAACAACAAGGCCTATGGCTGGCCTGTCACGAACATTTGTCCGCAATGCCGGAAGGGCTGCCATCCCCTTAGCAACAGGCGACATTCACATTCGATGAATGCGCCTCGATGATCGGAGCAGATCATGCATAACAATAACGACAACAGCCTTACGCAAATTGAAACCTTCGGGGTCGAACAGATCCCGGACCACGAACGAACGGCCGGCCCAAGCGACCTGTTTCGCTTGATCTTCGGCGGCGCCAACACCTTCGCCACCGCCGTGCTCGGCAGTTTCCCAGTGCTGTTCGGCCTGTCATTCCAGGCCGGGGTCTGGGCCATTGTGCTGGGTGTCCTGGTCGGTTCGATCATCCTCGCGCCCATGGGCCTGTTCGGCCCACTCAATGGCACCAACAACGCGGTTTCTTCCGGTGCGCACTTCGGCGTGCACGGGCGAATCGTCGGCTCGTTCCTTTCGTTGCTGACCGCCATCGCGTTCTTCTCGCTGTCGGTGTGGAGTTCGGGGGACGCGTTGATCGGCGGCGCCAAGCGGCTGATCGGCGTGCCAGAGACCGACCTGAGCCTGGGCCTGGCCTACGGCCTGTTCGCCCTGCTGGTATTGACGGTATGCATCTACGGCTTTCGCTTCATGCTGTGGGTCAACCGCATCGCCGTGTGGGCGGCCAGCCTGCTGTTTTTGCTGGGCATCCTGGCCTTCGCACCGACCTTCGACAGCCAGTTCGCCGGCACCGTCAGCCTCGGCCAGCCGGGCTTCTGGGCGGCGTTCATCGGCGCGGCGCTGGTGGCCATGAGCAACCCGATTTCCTTCGGTGCGTTCCTGGGTGACTGGTCGCGCTACATCCCCCGCAACACGCCCAAGCACCGCATCATGCTGGCCGTGATCGCTGCGCAGCTGGCGACGTTGATCCCGTTCCTGTTCGGCCTCGCCACCGCCACCATCGTGGCGATCAAGGCGCCGGACTACATCGCGGCCAACAACTACGTGGGCGGGCTGCTGGCGGTTTCGCCGAGCTGGTTCTTCCTGCCGGTGTGCCTGATCGCGGTGATCGGCGGCATGTCCACCGGCACCACGTCGCTGTATGGCACCGGCCTGGACATGTCCAGCGTGTTTCCACGGGTACTGTCGCGGGTCAAGGCAACGCTGCTGATCGGCGTGCTGTCGATTGCGTTCATCTTCATCGGGCGCTTCGCGGCGAACCTGGTACAGAGCGTCTCGACCTTCGCCGTGCTGATCATCACCTGCACCACGCCGTGGATGGTGATCATGATCATCGGCCTGTTGGTGCGCCGCGGCTTCTACTGCCCGGATGACCTGCAAGTGTTCACCCGCGGCGAAACCGGCGGGCGCTACTGGTTCAGCCACGGCTGGAACTGGCGCGGCCTGGGGGCATGGATCCCCAGCGCGCTGGTGGGATTGTGCTTCGTCAACCTGCCGGGGCAGTTCGTCGGGCCGCTGGGTGAACTGGCCGGCGGGATCGACATCAGCCTGCCGGTGACCCTGGGCCTGGCCTCGGTGGTGTACCTGGTGTTGCTGGGGCTGTTTCCGGAACCCGCGGCGGTGTATGGGCCGCAGGATCCGCGGAGCAAGGACGCTTCGATGCCCGTCGATAAGCCGGTCCTCAGGCAAACCGCCTGATCCGAACACACGAAATACCTGTGGCCAGAGATTGCTCCCGCTGGGCTGCGCCCGTAGGAGCTGTCGAGTGCAACGAGGCTGCGATCTTTCCCCAGACACTTGAATCTCAAGCGAAAGATCAAAAGATCGCAGGCTTCGCCAGCCCCTACAGAGCCCTGCGGGAGCAATCTCTGGCCACAACAGCGTTCGCACTGAGGCTGCAGTGCCAGGGACAGCACCGCCTCGTCCCATACAAAAATGACAATCGGAGACACGCCACCATGGCTTTGGACTTAATCGTCGTTCTTCTCTACGCCACTGGCATGATCGCCCTCGGCTGGTACGGCATGCGCCGCGCTAAAACCCGTGACGACTACCTGGTCGCCGGGCGCAATCTCGGCCCGGGCTTTTACCTGGGCACCATGGCCGCCACCGTGCTGGGCGGCGCGTCCACCATTGGCACCGTGCGCCTGGGCTACGTCTACGGTATTTCCGGATTCTGGCTGTGCGGCGCCATCGGCCTGGGCATCGTCGGCCTCAGCCTGTTCCTCGCCAAGCCGTTACTCAAGCTCAAGATCTACACCGTGACCCAGGTGCTGGAGCGCCGCTACAACCCGGCCGCGCGCCAGGCCAGTGCGCTGATCATGCTGGTTTACGCACTGATGATCGGCGCCACCTCGACCATCGCCATCGGCACCGTGATGCAGGTGCTGTTCGGCTTGCCGTTCTGGGTGTCGATCCTGGTGGGCGGCGGCGTGGTGGTGCTGTATTCCACCATCGGCGGCATGTGGTCGCTGACCCTCACCGACATCGTGCAATTTCTGATCATGACCGTTGGCCTGGTGTTCCTTTTGATGCCGATGTCCATCGTCGATGCCGGCGGCTGGGATGCGATGGTGGCGGCTTTGCCGGCCAGCTATTTCGATTTCACCGCGATTGGCTGGGACACCATCCTCACCTACTTCCTGATCTACTTCTTCGGCATCTTCATCGGCCAGGACATCTGGCAGCGGGTGTTCACCGCTCGCAGCGAAGGCGTGGCCAAAGTGGCCGGCACCGCCGCCGGCCTGTACTGCATGCTGTACGGCCTGGCCGGTGCGTTGATCGGCATGGCGGCCAAGGTCTTGCTGCCGGACCTGGAAAACGTCAACAACGCCTTCGCCAGCATCGTCCAGACCAGCCTGCCCAACGGCATTCGTGGATTGGTGATCGCCGCGGCCCTGGCAGCCTTGATGTCCACCGCCGCAGCGGGCCTGCTCGCGGCGTCCACCACGGTGGTCCAGGACTTGCTGCCCCGTCTGCGCCAGGGCCGTGAAAGCGGCAGTGGCGACGTCCACGAAAACCGCATCGCGACCCTGCTGATGGGGGCGGTGGTGTTGGTGATCGCCCTGGTGGTCAGCGACGTCATCAGCGCCCTGACCCTGGCCTACAACCTGTTGGTGGGCGGCATGCTGATCCCGCTGATCGGCGCCATCTACTGGAAACGCGCCACCACCGCCGGCGCGATCACCAGCATGTCGCTGGGCTTCCTGACCGCGCTGTTCTTCATGCTCAAGGATGGCCTGGACGCCAACACGCCGATCTACTACAGCCTGAGCGTGGCGCTGGTGAGTTTTGTGCTGGTGAGCTTGTTGTCGCCACGGCCGAGCGTGGTGGCCAAGGTGGTTTGACCGATAACCCTGGGCAATGAGATCCCTGTGGGAGCGAGCTTGCTCGCGATGACGGCGGTACATTCAACCTGAATGCATGCCGGTACACCGCTATCGCGAGCAAGCTCGCTCCCACAGATTCAGTCTTCAGAAATAAAAAGATCGCAGTTGCGGGCCATCTCGACTGAAATGGTCCGCAACTGCGATCTCTCCAAATCCTGGTGGGTTTACCGGCGGCGCGGTTGGCGGCGGCGTTGCTCGTCATCGGTGCGGATCGGTACCGGTTGCATCGGTGGCTCGATCAGGCCAAGCGCGACACCCAGGTCGTGAAGCCAATTCTGGATTTTCTCTTTCATCGTGGTGCCCCCTCAGGGTGGTACGAGCGGCAAATTACTGTGGCCCCTTCGCACTGATAATAGTCCGATGTTCTACGCAATGCTCGTCTCAGTTTGCAATGATCTGTTACTGAATTGATCCAAATCCACCTCCCGGAGTTCAAGCCGATTGCGCCGTCGTCATGGGCGCTCGCGGCCAGGCCTGTTGTTGCAATTCAATCCAAGCGTTGAGGTTGGCCCCGACCATGCCTTTGCGCCACATCAGCCAGGTCGTGGCGCTGGCAAACGGCTCGGCCAACGGATGCACCGTCACCCGCTCGCGGCCCGGCAGGCTGGCCAGCATCGACTCGGACATCAACGCCACCCCGGACCCGGCGATCACACACGCCAGCATCCCTTGGTAAGACTCGATTTCCATCGCCCGGCCCATGGTCGCGTGGTCATGGGCAAACCAGGCCTCCAAGCGCATCCGGTAGGAGCAACCACGCCGGAACGTGAACACCGCGCGGCCCTGCACATCCAGCGCGCTGCGTACCGGCGCATGATCGGCCTCGGTTATCAGCACCAACCGCTCGTCGCACAACGGCACGCCATCGAGCCCCGCCAGCTCCAGCGGGCCATCCACCAACGCCGCGTCGAGACGATTGGTGAGCAGGCCCTCGAGCAATTCGCCACTCGGCCCGGACTGCACTTGCAGGTTCACCGCCGGATACGCCCGGTGATAAGCCGCCAGCAAGTCCGGCAGATGCGTCGCCGCCGTGCTGTACATCGTGCCCAGCAGGAAGTCCCCGGCCGGCTGGCCGCCCTGCACCGCCGCATGGGCTTCGTCGTGCAAGGCGAACAGCTTGGCCGCATAGTCCAGCAGGACTTTTCCTGCCGGTGACAACTGCAAACGCTGACGCTCGCGCAGGAAAAGGTCCACGCCCAGTTGCTCTTCAAGCTGCTTGAGCCGGGTCGAAAGGTTCGACGGCACCCGGTGCAGGCGCTCGGCGGCCCGGGTGATGGAACCTTCCTCGGCCACGGCCTGGAAAATCCGTAATTGGCTGAACTCCACGACCTTCTCCAAAAAAGAACAAGTTACTCACTATTATTCATTTTTAATGAAAGTCAATCAGTCCTAGCCTGACGGTCATTCGCCTCGACACTGGAGAACGACCATGTCACCTCTTATTCGCCTGCTCGGCAGTTTCATCGCGCTGATGATGGCCATGGGCATTGGCCGCTTCGCCCTTACGCCCCAGTTACCTCATTTGATCGGCGAAGGTCAGCTCGACTTGACCGCCGCCGGTCTGATTGCCGCGGCCAACTACCTGGGTTATTTCCTCGGCGCGCTGGATGCCATGTTCGCCCGCCGTCCGGAACAGGTGCGGCGGCGGTTGCTCGGCGGCCTGTGGTTGTGTGTATTGCTGACCTTGGCCTCGTTCTGGGCCTGGGGTTTCTGGCCACACCTGGCATTGCGCTTTGGCACCGGCGTGGCGAGTGCCTGGGTGCTGGTGATGATCACCGCCCTGAGCCAGCCCTTGGCAGCGGCGGCGGGACGGCCACGACTCGGCGCGCTGGTGTTTGCCGGCCCGGGGTTGGGAATTTTCCTGACCGGCCTGCTCGCTTTGGGTTCGAATCTGCTGGGCCAGACCTCCGCGACCCTGTGGCTGGTATATGCCGGCGTGGCGTTGGCGATGTTGCTGGTGATCTTGCCGATCCTGCCGCAGCCGGCCGCCGCAACACCTGTCGCCGGGTCGGCCAGCCCTGCGCCGAACGCCGGCATCGCTCGACTGGGCGTGGTGTACGCGCTGTATGGCGTGGGCTACATCATTCCAGCCACGTTCCTGTCGCAAATGGCCTCGGCGCAGTTCCACGGACAATGGCTGGCCGACCTGTTCTGGCCCTGCTTCGGCCTGGCCGCCGCCACCGGTGTGTTGCTGGTCAGCCTGCGGCGCCCCAACCCGAACACCACCGGTCGCTGGCTGATCGGTACGCTCTGGCTGCAAGCCGCTGGGGTGTTTGCCTGCCTGTTGGGCAGCGGACCGGGCCTGGCATTGGGCGTGATTCTGTGTGGCACGCCGTTCCTGGCCTGCATGCAGCTGGTGATGCTGCGCTCCCGGGAACTGGCGCCCCACGCCACCCAGCGCAATGCGGGCCTGTTGACCGCCTGTTTTGCCGTGGGCCAGCTGAGCGGGCCACTGCTGGCGGCGCTGAGCAGCCATTTCAGCGGCGGCCTGCAACCGGCGCTGATCATCGCCGGCAGCGGCCTGCTGCTGGCCGGCGGCCTGTTGCTGCGGCCCGCCAGCCAGGCCGTGGCAAGGCCTTGCGCCCAGACCGCCCTGCGTTGATCAGGCCTGGCCGGCCGGGCTGAACGACTTGTTCAACTGCGCGGCCGGCTCACGTCGCGCCAAGGCGAAATACAACACCCCACCGAGGAAGCAACCGGTGAACCAGGCAAAGTTGGCCATCGGTTGCAGCAGCGGCGTGAAGGTGATCGCCACCCCCATCAGCGTCGCCGGAATCAACGCCTTGACTGCGGTCCAGTTGATGCCGCCACTGTAGTAATAACGCCCGCTCGGCCCGTCGTTGAACAGCGCATCCACGTCGATCTGCTGCTTTTTGATCAGGTAGTAATCCACCAGCAGGATCCCGAACAGCGGCCCGATAAACGCCGCCAACACGTCCAGGGTGTAGTGGATCACTTCAGGGTTATTGAACAGGTTCCACGGTGTGATGAAAATCGAGGCCACCGCCGCGATCATGCCGCCGGCGCGCCAGCTGATCTTGCTGGGCGCGACGTTGGCGAAGTCGAACGCCGGGGAGACGAAGTTGGCGACAATGTTGATGCCGATGGTGGCGGTCACAAAGGCAAAGGCGCCCAGCAAGACGGCCACACTGTTGTCGATGCGCGCCACGGTGGCGATCGGGTCATGAAGCATTTCGCCGAACACCGGCAAGGTCCCGGAAACAATCACCACGGTGACCAGGGAGAACGCCAGGAAATTCACCGGCAGTCCCCAGAAATTGCCCCGGCGCACGTCAGACATGCTCCGGCAGTAACGGCTGAAATCGCCGAAGTTCAGGGTCGGACCGGAAAAGTACGACACCACCAGCGCCGTCGCCACGATCACCTGGCCGAACGCCTGCCAGCCGGACAAGGACTTTTCCGCCAGGGTGAAGCTGATATTGCTCCAACCGGCCTTCCACACGATCCAGCCGGCCAACAGGAACATCACCGCATAGACCACCGGTCCGGCCCAGTCGATGAAACGACGGATCGATTCCATACCGGTCCAGAACACCAGCGCCTGAACGAACCACAAGCTGAGGAAACCGAACCAACCCAGGTAGGACAAGCCGGCAAAATGCGGCGTCGCGTAGGCTTCCATCGAAGGAAAAAACCGTAGCACCACGATGATCAGCGCGCTGGAGGCCAGGTACGTCTGAATGCCGTACCAGGCCACGGCGATCAAGCCACGGATGACGGCGGGGATATTCGCCCCGAACACGCCGAACGCCAGCCGACAGATCACCGGATACGGCACCGCCGCCTGCTGGCTCGGCCTGGCGACCAGATTGGCGATCAACTGCACGATGCAGATCCCGCCGAGCAAGGCAATCAACACCTGCCAACTCGCCAACCCCAGCGCGAACAGACTGGCGGCAAACACATAGCCGCCCACGCTGTGCACATCGCTCATCCAGAAGGCGAAGATGTTGTACCAATTCCATTTCTGCGGCAGCGGGCCCAAGTCCTCGTTATAGAGGCGGGGGCTGTAGCCGTTGGGCAATTGCTCGGACATTGCGGGGCTCCTTTGAGTACCGCCGTGCCCCCGCATCGACCTGCTCACCATACTGCGCACGGGAGCCGGCATGGTTTGTATACGCGTTGCTACGCAGAATGCGTGCCATAGCGGCGAAATGTGAGACAAGCCGGGGGGTTCAGCGGCGGTTAAAGCCGGGCAAGAGCAGGCATGCGCCCACGAACAGGGCGCGGGTGCATGCTAAGGGTGCAGGGTTTTGTATACAGAGAGGATCAACCTGTGGCGAGGGAGCTTGCTCCCGCTGGGCTGCGAAGCAGCCCAAAACCAGGAGTGTTCAGTCAATCAGACACTCCGAGGTGGCAGGCTCGGGGGCCGCTTCGCGCCCCAGCGGGAGCAAGCTCCCTCGCCACAGGACCACAGGATTCTGTGGTCAATCAGCTCAATTCAATGCGATCGGCATGAATGACAATCTGCCCATTCTTGTACAGCGCACCAATGGCTTTCTTGAAGTTGCCCTTGCTCACGCCAAACAGGCTACTGATCAGCACCGGATCGCTCTTGTCGCTGACCGGCAACGTGCCGTTGTTTTCACGCAACTTGGCGAGGATCTTGGCGTTCAGGCTGGTGGCGGCTTCCTGGCCCACGGGCTGCAGGCTCAGGCTGATCTTGCCGTCCGGGCGGATTTCCTTGATGAAGCCTTTTTCCTGTTTGCCGGCGCGCATGAACTTGAAGATTTCGTTCTTGTGGATCAGGCCCCAGTGCTTGTTGTTGATGATCGCCTTGAACCCCATGTCGGTGGCTTCGGCGACCAGCAAATCCACTTCCTGGCCCGGCGTGTAGTTGGCCGGGGTCTTGTCCAGATAACGATCCAGACGCGCCGTGGCAGTGATGCGGCGGGTGTGCTTGTCGAGGTAGACGTGCACCACGCAGTATTCGCCGGCGGTCATCTGGCGCTTTTCTTCGGAGTACGGCAGCAACAGATCCTTGGGCAGGCCCCAGTCCAGGAACACGCCGATGCTGTTGACTTCAGCCACTTTCAGGCTGGCAAACTCACCCACCTGAACTTTGGGTTTTTCCGTGGTGGCGATCAGTTTGTCGTCGCTGTCCAGATAAATAAAAACATTGAGCCAGTCTTCATCTTCACTGGGAATATCCTTGGGGATATAACGGTTGGGCAGCAGGATTTCGCCGTCCGCACCGCCGTCCAGATATAAACCGAAGTTAGTGTGTTTAACCACTTGCAAACTGTTGTAGCGCCCGACTAAAGCCATTTCCAATACCCTCATTGCGTGGGCGGCATTCTACCCGGTTTTGCGGCGCGATTCGTGGCCGCCGGCAAGGTTTGCCAGCAAGGTCCTGCACAACCGTTGATTTTCCTGGGCTTTCGCCCCAGGCGCGGCCATTCGTCAGGCAGGCGACGCTGCCTACAGCTCGCTGTCAACGCCGTAACTCACCCACGGTTGTTATTTAAAACAGAGGCTTAGGGCGATAATTGCAGGATAATCGCTCATTATTCCCATCACGATAGCGATAATTCAGAAGGATATTTGCCAAGCAATTGTCAAGTATTTCCTGTACGATGCCTGGCCCAATTAATTATCTACAGGTTAATGGCCGTCATGCGCGTAAAAGCATCCAACAGCAAAGCAAAGCCAGCTCCAGCCGTTGAAACCAGCGAGTCGATCAACGACCAGATCGCTGCGTTCCTCAAGTCCGGCGGCGAGATCCAGCAAATTGCCAAAGGCGTCAGCGGCCAGACATTCGGCCCGTCCAAGCAGATCAGCCTGGGTAAGAAGTAACCTGCGCGTCACCTGGTCCCAAAGCGCTTTGAGCTTCGAAGCGCTTGGACTGGAACCCTCCCCCGCCCCACCCATTTCCCATCAATCGACGAACGGCCTTCGCAGCCGAGCATTCGCCGGTATGCTTTCACCTCTCTAGCTCAAGCGTTTCAGCTTTTTGACCGATCCTGCTTCTCGCTTTCATGGAGTGAAGCATGCGTATCCCTATTGTTCTGCTGATGATCAGCCTGATGACCTGTTCCCTTGCTCAGGGGCAGGTGTTCCAGCGCGAGCTCGGCGACTTCGACCTCAAGCTTGGTACCACGCCCAGCCGTAGCATGGCCGAGGGCCTGGTCACGCCGTCGAGCAGCGGTTCGTTCCACGGTGGCCTGGACCTGAGCCACGACAGCGGCTGGTACGTCGGCCAGTGGTCACCCAGCGCCGGCCTGACACCTTCCGCCGACCTTGAAGTCGATTCCTACATGGGCTTTAAACAACCCTTCGACCAGACCCTGGGCTACGAAGTCGGCCTGATCCACTACAGCTACCCCACGGTCGATACCCTCGACAGCCAAGAGTTCTACGGCGGCCTGACCGTGCTTGGCAGCCGCTTCGGCGCAGCCCTGAGCAACGACCCGGACAAACAGAACAGCACGCTGTTTGCCGACCTGGGCGGCAACATACCGTTCGGCATTGGCATCAGCGCCAAATACACCACCCACCAGCTCAACACACCGGTCTCGGTCGAGAACGGTTATGTCGGCAGTTTCAGCGACTGGTCATTGAAAATTTCCCGCCCGTGGAAGGGCCTCGACCTGGACCTGATCTACAGCGACTCAAGCCTCAGCGGCAGCAGTTGCTCGGCATACTCCGGCCACAACAGCGAATGCGACAGCCTGCTGACCCTCAAGATGGCCCACCCTTTTTACTAAGCGTTACGCATTTAATCGGCTGAACTGCCGCGCGTCTGCGATGCTCAAACAAAGCACCTACGCCTTCGCAAGGACTCGCTCATGCCGCGCTGGTTGACCCGCACTGCCATGTTCATCGCCCTGCTGCTGACGCTCACCGCCTGCAGCCGCATCGGCCTGGCCTACCGCAACCTCGACCTGATCATCCCCTGGACCCTCAACGATTACCTGGACATCAGAGGCGAGCAAAAAGACTGGTTCAACGAACGCCTCAAGGACCACCTGACCTGGCATTGCACCACCCAATTGCCCGGCTACCTCGACTGGCTGGATCGCCTCAAGACCATGGTGCAAACCGACCAGGTAACCGACGAAGCCCTGCAGCAGCGCACCCGGGAAGCCAAGGCCGCCATCGCCGAAACCGCCCGGGCAATCACCCCTTCGGCCATCGAACTGCTGCAAGGCCTGAACGACGACCAAGTCGATGACATGGACGCCGCCTTCGTCAAGGACCAGCGCAAACGCCAGCAGCAATACCTCAAGCCAACGCTGCAGGAACAGATCCAGGAACGTAGCGAACGCATGGAAAAGCGCCTGAACGACTGGCTCGGCCCGCTCAACGACGCCCAACGCCAAAGGGTGGCGGCCTGGTCCACCGCCCTGGGGGACCAGAACCAGCAATGGATCGCCAACCGCGCCCACTGGCAAAACCAGTTCAGCGAAGCCGTCGCCCAACGCCACAGCCCCGACTTCCCGAAACGCATCGAGCAACTGCTGGTCAACCGCGAAAGCCTCTGGACCCCTGCCTACCGCGAGGCCTTCAGCAAAACCGAAGCCCAGGCCCGCAGCCTGCTGGTGGACCTAATGGCCGAAAGCACCCCGCCCCAGCGCGAACAGCTGCTGAAGAAGATCGACGGGGTAAAAAAGGATTTCACTGACTTGAAGTGCCTGAAAGCAACACGCTCATAAAACCACTGAGATCCCATGTGAGAGCGAGCTTGTGTGGGAGCAAGGCTTGCCCGCGATGCAGGCAACTCGGTCTATCAGGTGAACCGAGGTGATGCTATCGCGGGCAAGCCTTGCTCCCACACAAGCCCAGCTCCCACGGGATTCAGTACAGGCCTGTCAGGCAATCTGCGCCTTCGAAGCCAACTCATCAAACGTAAACTCATCCAGCGCATCGTCCTGCTCATCCAGCACCTGGCGCGGATGATCGTTACCCGGAATGCTGCTATCGATCAGGCTCAACAACCGCGAGCCACGCGGCGTCAGCACAAAATTCTCACCGTTGCCGCCCTCTTCCTCCGGCCGCGGCTCGATATAGCCACGGTCCAGCAGCAACTTCTCGTACTCCCCGGCAACCGCTTTCAGATGATCGAGGTTCTCGATCGCCTCGCCTTCAGCCGCTTTCGCCGCCGCGTATTCCTCCGCGTAAGCCCGAGGAGCAAAGCTGTGGCCGGCGCCGTTCTGCACTTCGTGCAACAACCGTTCGATCAAGTCCCAGTTATAAGTCGTCATCCTGGTCCATCCTCCAAAGAGTGAGATGCCTACCTAGGTTGTGACCGAGGCGCCACGCCACCGTTCAGCCGGGTTGGCGGACGGGCCATCCCACCAGCCGACCAACGGCTTGTCGAATTTATCCAAGGCCGAACGACCAATGAGTGAAACGCCGACTTGAGCAACTGCCTACAGGAGAAATCACCATGAACGTAGAGAATCATCCAGTCGTCTCGCGGGAAGAATGGCTCGCCGCCCGCCGCCAACACCTGGCCCACGAAAAGGCCTTCACTCGCGAACGAGACAAACTCAGCGCCGAACGTCGCGCCCTGCCCTGGGTCAAAATCGACAAACCCTACCGCTTCCAAGGCCCCCACGGCGAACTGAGCCTGGCCGACCTGTTCGGCGGCCGCAGCCAACTGATCATCTACCACTTCATGTTCGGCCCCGGCTGGACAGAAGGCTGCCAGGGCTGCTCCTTCCTGTCCGACCACATCGACGGCGCCAACCAACACCTGGCCCACCACGACGTGGCCGTGGTCGCCGTCTCCCGCGCGCCCTTCGCCGAATTCCAACCCTTCAAGCGCCGCATGGGCTGGGCCTTCGATTGGGTCTCATCCGAAGGCTGCGACTTCAACTACGACTTCGGCGTCAGCTTCAAAGCCCAAGACACCGCCGCCGGAAAAGCCACCTACAACTACGAAAAAACCGACACCACCGAAGGCGAACTCCCCGGCCTGAGCGTCTTCTATCGCAACGAAGCCGGCGACATCTTCCACACCTACTCCACCTACGCCCGCGGCCTCGACATCCTGGTCGGCACCTACAACTACCTCGACCTGACGCCCAAGGGCCGCAACGAAGACGAAATCATGGACTGGGTGCGGCATCACGATAAATACCAAGAGGCCAAGCCCCACAACTGCTGCCACAGCTGATACGCCAACCCGCCCAGTCGAGCGCGATCCCCGTGGCGAGGGAGCTTGCTCCCGCTCGACTGCGCAGCAGTCGCCTGCGTTGCCTGAACCAAAGCCGACAACCGCTAGGCCAAAGGTCCTACATGAAGCTCGGAAAGCGGTGTCTTGTAGCTCAAGAGCGAGTCGCCCTATAGTCCCTCGTCGCCCAAAAAGGCGACCGGGTTTGGCGACTCGATCTACAGAGAGACTCATCAATTTTCGAGGCTCTGATTATGACCAGATACATGCCCATCACCGGAATCGACTGCACCCCGGCCACCCTGCTCATCGACACCGAAGCCCCGCTCGATGTCCTTTTCGAAACAGCTGATTACCGCATTCGAACCGTAACCCAACTGCTGGAAAACATCGCATTCCGTTCGGATATCAGCTCCGATACGGTGGTGCTTTCTGACTTCTGCAAGATGCTGACAATAGCGCTGCGCGATGGGTGTGATGTGATGGACGTGATTGGGAGACGGGTGCGGAGGCAGGCATCGGAATAATGAAAACGGGCGACCTTTGGGTCGCCGTTTTTACATGCGTGGAGAGCACAAAATGATTGAGACCTTCACAGAATTTGATCCCGCAGAATACCTCAGCACTCCAGAGACCATTGCGGAGTTCATGAGTGATGCCCTGGAAACCGGCGATGCAAGCTATAGCTATGTTGCCAAAGCGATGGGATCCGTCGCACGTGCCAAAGGGATGACCGAACCGAGGCGGGAGACCGGCGTGCACCGCGAATAGCGATACTGATCCTTCAGGAGGGAATGTTTATGGCGCCGCATAGCTCTCGTAATCCAAGGCGATCCTGTCGTCTTTCGAGTAGCTGACATACACCACCACCGCATCGCTGCTGGCGACCAAGGCATAGGGCCATTTGCCGTTAGCCTTCCTCATCTGCTCGTACAATTCCAAAAAGTAATTTTTGGTCTGGCCCCGTGGGTCATAAGGCAATTGCACCTGAAAAATCGGATAGTGCCCGCCATTGCACAACTGCACCCGCTCCAGCTTGATGTCATTTTTCTCCAACACTGTGCGAGTTGGATGCCGCCAGGTAACGAGGTCGACATCGCGACAATCGCTGGCCGTGCCATTGTAAAGCTCGGTGTTTTCCAGGGCGGGAAGTGCCGAAGCCAGGCAAGGGAAAAGCAACAATATCAGGGGAAGAAAACGCGGCACGGCAGCGCTCCGAAAGGGACGGGAGCGCGATTGTAATGCCTTTTACCAAGAGCAAATGAACAAAAGGGTAGTCGGGAGACTTTACGCCTACGACTCATTGGGGCTGAGTCCTTGATTCGTTGGAGTATGTTCGTAGTTATCACCGTAGACCAGGACCAGCCATTTTCAGTTTTTCTCTTTCAGGTCAATTGGTTAGCGGCTAAGTAAGTGCCATTCAAATCTACCCACTTTTTCAGTTAGTCAGTTTTTATTAGGGCCTGAAGATATTTAAATGGAGCATTTCCAAGCTCAAACCCCATATCCAATGCCAATTCGTGAATCTCTTTAAACTCACCAACACTCAGCACCACATCATACTCACAAATATATTCACAAAGAATTTCTAACGCCAAGCGCCCCTCATTATACTTAACATAGTCCAACGCCCCATCCAGAAACACCGACTCCAAACGCCCTTCAAATTTAGCACCTAGCTTTAATATCCGTTGCGAGCACATAGAAACCTACTTAATCGATTTATAAGGTGGTATCGGTGCATCATCAGGAAATGCAGTTACAACATTGTTTATCGCGGATTGATAAACGACACGCATACGAACCCCATCACGCACCTCATAAGCAACCAACTTCGCCGAATCGCCATTTTTTGTATATACAAACCACCAGTTCCAGTCTGAGCGTACCACTTCGTATCTGGTGAAGTCACAACCTCGCCCAAAAGGCGGGTGAGGACATGTTCGGTCCCTCGAGCGGAAAGCGACATCAAAATAGTCGCGCAATATTAATGAGTCGTCATTTTGACATCGACCAAATGGATTGGGCTTTGAGGCTATTGCGGGAACCATTCGTCTGAAACCAGATGGGTCCGCCACCCATAAAAAAACCGGACCCAAGGTCCGGTTTTTTATTGAAAGAGCGTTGCTCCTGTTTCAGACAGCAGGGCAGTCCGCGTTTGCGACCCTCCTGCTCGAGGTGTTTGGCTGCTACTTGCCCGTACTCTCAACCACGTCCTGCCCCTGAAAGCCCAAAGCATATTTGCGGGCCCGCTCAACCATGGTATGAGGATCCGGCAAGCCTACGGTTTCTGGGTTCCTGAAGCCGGTAGGCTCAACGAAGTTCGGCGTATGGGGTTTGACCTTGGGTGGTTTGATCGCATCAAACAGGAAACTGAAGCCTTGTTTCAATTGGCTCTGGGCAATGCCGTGACACCCCATGCAACCGCCCATGGTCAGGCTTTGCGTGCCGTGGTCATAATCCGGCACCCTGATGTTCTTAAAGTCACGGGTATTGGTCAGGATGCTGTCCTCCGGAATGGGGAATGAGTTGCCTCCGCGAAACAGCTGGATCCCCGGCTGACTGCTTTCGACCATGATATTGGYCAGGTAGTAATCCGGGTCTGTTTGTTCGCTCGAAGGGATGGCCTGCACCCCTTTAAGACGGTAGTGCTTCCAGACTGAATTGGTGAATTCGCCGCTCTCCTCCATCAGCGCCTGGACCTGTTTGTTGACCGCAGCGACTTCGTTAAAGACGGTTAGCGGTTGCACTACAGTGATCGGACCGGCCTGCCCCTTGGGTATCCCCTTGGTACCGGAGTAGATTTGCGGAACGCTCGACTTCACGAAATCGGTCCTGGGCAGGACAACCTCATGGGTTTTGTCGCCGTCGGAAAACTTAGCGACCGGTGGGCCATCAGGCTTCGATGCGGAAGTGGTGGGGTAATCAATCCTGTTGTAGTTGGCGATGTAGTAGAGACCGGTCGGCGACTTGCCGTCAGGTAATGTCAGGGCATCTTCGTGCTCGAACGTGGCAAAGATGAAGGTCGGGTAATTCGCCGTCTTATGGATGATGTGCAACGCAACCAATGCGTAGTCTTCGTTGTGAGCCATCGGACTAGCATCGGTGCCTTGGTAGGTCACCACCGTTGCCGTATGGTAGCGCCCGCGATTCTCTACTGGGATGTCTGCCAGCTTGCGCCATGCAGCCTTGACCTCCACTGCTCCGTCGGGCAGGACTATATTGGTGTCGGGGTAGCTGGTCAGCTTCTTGGCATACTCATAGATGACCGGATTCGCCTTGGCCTCAAACAATATCTGACTGTCCTTTGAAGGCACGTAGTCCCCGGTTGGGTCTTCTGTTGTCTTCGCTGCATGTGGAGGATTAACCGGGAAAAATATGGCGTTCTGACCGATTTGGGTCGCCTCATCCAGATTATTGTAATGAGCATAGGTAGCGCCCGACGCCAAAGGTGCCCCCTGGGGAAACTCGATATAACTGTATTGCGGGTCAGAACCAAATGGACGCGTAGGGCCGCCTGCTCCGTTTCTGTTCATTCCCGGGAACAACTCGGTACGGTGAGCGAAGGTCTGCCATAACAAGGGGCTGGGAGACTTCGACACCTTGCCCGAATCGGCAAAGCTGCTGGCGGGGTTGCCGACGCCGCGGTTAGCGGGCAATGGTGCCGCAGCCGTATTGTTCAGTGCGAAAAAGCTGCGCCAGGCGAAGGTTGCATAGTCGGTATGGCTAAGGCCCGTCGGCAGGTCCACGGGCAGTTTCGGGTCACGCGCGGTTAGATCGCTTGTAGTAATGCCATAGGAAACCCCCAACCCCGAGGGGTAGGCAGAGCGCCCGGAATAAGCGTAATAGGGCGCCCATTTAAGTCCAGCGGTTGAACCGGTCGGGCCGATTGAATCGGCCGAATAATAAATATTGGGGCCACTGCTGATGAACAAGCGCTCATTGACCAACGTTGCACTGTTCAGGGAGCTCTTGTCAGGTATCCCCGTCAGCCCCTGCTTCGCGCCCCAGTTACCACCCCGGTCATAAGTACGCTCGAACAGGCCGCCGTTAAAGAAAGTGTAATAGACCCTCAAATCACCGTTATAGACGACAGGTACCAGATTCACGATCGTCTCGGGGCCTTCTTGGAATGCGGTTTTCTCCGAGCTCCATTTAACGCCATCATAGGTCACGTAATAAACAGCCTTACCCCTGTTCTCGTTATACAAGATGAACAACTGACCGTTATAGACGACAGGCTTGTTACTTGCGGCCGTATGGACGGTCGGAACAGGGCTGACATTAGGCGGCCAGCCGTTTCCGTCCCGAGAGCTGATAGTATTTAAGCGACCTTGCACATCAGCAAAGGTCAGTACCAGTTCTTGCTTGAATACGGTTGCCGAGACATCAGTCAAGATGCTGCCCACCGGGATGAATTTTGGCGCGGACCAGCTTTTCCCCTCTACTGAGGAGGAATAATAGATTTTTTTCTGATCATCTCTACTGGTCCAGAACATATAGACCTGGCCCTTGAACGATTGCACCACCGGAACAGTGTATGTGGACTTGAATGGCACAGTGCTCGTCGAAGAAGGCTTGCCGCCTGAGGCGGCTGGATTGTCAAAGACATCGACGACAATCCCCCCACCTTGTAATAGTGGCGTGGCGGTAATCAGCCGCTCCGCATAGGCCGATGAGAGCGCAAATAGACCACACAGACACAACACCAACCGACCGAGTATCGTTCTAAGGCTCATAGGTTTCATTCCTTGAGAGAGTGACTACCTCAGGTAACACGTATGCCTGGATAGTTATTCCATTTGCTAAAGCATGATCTGCACCGACAGCGAAGTGTCCAAGCGCATTCTCCATGGTAGTCGACTGTTTAATATCGGCTAGGAGAACGCCGAAAAAGACCTCAAGCGGTGGCGACTCAAGGTGAACTTTCCAACCAACCCGGGCCTCAACCCATTACCTGCCCAACAAGGAATATGAGGCTCTGCCATGAAAACCCTCTTGAAACTCACCCTTGCAGCCACCCTCACCTGTGCCCTGCCCGCCTGGGCCACTTGCACGCCAGAGGAAGCGACCGCCAAGCGCGAACAATTGGCAAATGAAGTGGCCAAGCTCACCGAACAGAACCCGGCCAAGGCCAAGGAAATGAACGACGAGTTGCAGGCGATGGACCTGGAGACTGCCAGCAAGGATGTGCCGGATAAGTGCCAGTTGATCGATAAGCGTTTGGAAGAGCTGAAGAAGGCAGAAAAGAAAGCCGGTTGACTGCACAAGGCCGAGCACAACCCGCTTTTGTGGGAGGGGATCTGTGGGAGCAAGGCTTGCCCGCGATGAAGGCGATGCGGTCTTTCAGAAACCGAGGCGTCTGTGTCGCGAGCAAGCTTTGCTCCCACAAATCCCCCTCGCCACAGGGTATGGTGTCAGATTCAGTTGCCCATAAAAAAACCGGACCCAAGGTCCGGTTTTTTCATAAAACGCTAACGCTGACTCACTCAGCCGCTGGCGCCTCTGGCTTGCGGCGCTTGAGTGGGGCCATGCCGTCCTTGCTGACCAGCGACGGAGTGTCGCTCTTCGGGCGGTTGGCGGTCTTGCGCTTGGTCGGGGCCTTGGCGCCGGTTTTCTTCTTGTCGCCCTTGGCGTCGACCTTTTTCTTCTTCACGCCAACGGCCTTGCCCGAGGCCTTGACCTTCTTCGGCCCGCCGTAGGTGCCTTTGACTTCCTTGATGGTGCGGCGCTCGAAGCTCTGCTTGAGGTAGCGCTCGACGCTCGACATCAGGTTCCAGTCGCCGTGGCAGATCAGCGAGATCGCCAGGCCGTCGTTGCCGGCACGACCGGTACGACCGATGCGGTGCACGTATTCGTCGCCGCTGCGGGGCATGTCGAAGTTGATGACCATGTCCAGGCCTTCCACGTCCAGGCCGCGAGCGGCGACGTCGGTGGCGACGAGGATTTTCACGCCGCCCTGCTTGAGGCGGTCGATGGCCAGCTTGCGGTCCTTCTGGTCTTTCTCGCCGTGCAGTACGAACGCCTTGTATTCCTGGGCCACCAGGCGGCCGTAGATACGGTCGGCCATGGCCCGGGTGTTGGTGAATACGATGGCTTTTTCGTAGGTCTCGTTGGCCAGCAACCAGTTGACGATCTGCTCTTTGTGCTGGTTGTGGTCAGCGGTGATGATCTGCTGGCGGGTGGTGGAGTTCAGTTGGCTGACCGCGTTGAGCTGCAAGTGCTCAGGGTTGTTCAGCACCTTGGCGATCATCTCGCGCAGGCCCGAGCCGCCAGTGGTGGCGGAGAACAGCATGGTCTGCTGGCGGTTGGTGCATTCGTCCACCAGGCGCTGCACGTCTTCGGCAAAACCCATGTCCAGCATGCGGTCGGCTTCGTCCAGCACCAGTACTTCGACTTCCTTCAGGTCGAGGTTGCCGGCGTTCAACTGCTCGATCATCCGCCCTGGGGTGCCGATCAGGATGTCCGGCACCTTGCGCAGCATGGCGGCCTGGACCTTGAAGTCTTCGCCGCCGGTGATCAGGCCGGACTTGATGAAGGTGAACTGCGAGAAGCGCTCCACTTCCTTCAAGGTCTGCTGGGCCAGTTCACGGGTCGGCAACAGGATCAGGGTCTTGATGCTGACGCGGACCTTGGCTGGGCCGATCAGGCGGTTGAGGATCGGCAGCACGAACGCCGCGGTCTTGCCGCTGCCGGTTTGCGCCGTCACCCGCAGGTCACGCCCCTGGAGCGCGAGCGGAATAGCCGCTGCCTGCACCGGCGTTGGCTCGACAAATTTAAGCTCGGCCACGGCTTTGAGCAGGCGTTCGTGCAGGGCGAATTGGGAAAACACGGGTGCTACCTCGAAGAAATGCAAAAAAACAGCTGCATAGGGTAACGGTTTCGAGCGCGAAGGCCGAGTTTCTTTATACAAACGGCGGTAAATCAGTGCATTTTTATCAGCTGCTATTGCATCAACGGTCACTTGAGCGGGCTTAAATGCTCTAATCGCACCGTCGCGTCTTTATAGAAGAACCGTTTCGTCCATGGACATCAAACAACTCTGGGTCAATTTCCAAGACCTCTGGGGTGCCCTTGACCAGCACCCGATCCTGCATTCCGGCATCGCCCTGATGTTGCTGCTGGTCATCGCATTGGTACTCGGGCGCGTGGCACGTTACCTGATTTTGCACGCCGCCAAGTTGCTGGGGCGCCAACCGGCCTTGAACTGGGTCAACGACCTGCGCCAGAACAAGGTCTTTCATCGCCTGGCGCAGATGACGCCGTCGCTGATCATCCAGTTCGGTCTGCACCTGGTGCCGGAACTGAGCAAGACCAGCATGATTTTCCTGGGCAATGTCGCCCTGGCTTTCACCATCCTGTTCATGGTGCTGAGCCTCAGTGCCCTGCTCAGCGCCATGCTGGATGTCTACGCCCGCACTGAGCATGCACGTACCCGCTCGATCAAAGGCTACGTGCAACTGACGAAGATGGTGCTGTATGTGTTTGGCGCGATCATCATCGTTGCCACCCTGATCGACCGCTCGCCGCTGTTGCTGCTGTCAGGCCTGGGTGCGATGTCGGCGGTGATCCTGTTGGTCTACAAGGACACCCTGCTGTCGTTCGTCGCCAGCGTGCAACTGACCAGCAACGACATGCTGCGGGTCGGCGACTGGATCGAGATGCCCCAGGTCGGCGCCGACGGTGACGTGGTGGACATCACGCTGCACACGGTCAAGGTGCAGAATTTCGACAAGACCATCGTCTCGATCCCCACGTGGCGCCTGATGTCCGAGTCGTTCAAGAACTGGCGCGGCATGCAGCAATCGGGCGGGCGACGGATCAAGCGCAGCCTGTTCATCGACGCCAGCGGCGTGCGTTTCCTGCATGACGAGGAAGAACAGCGCCTGACCCAGGTGCGCCTGCTGACCGACTACATCGGCCGCAAGCAGGCCGAACTCAAGGCCTGGAACGAGGCCCAGGGCAACGTCGCGGCGATGTCGGCCAACCGTCGGCGGATGACCAACCTGGGCACCTTTCGCGCCTATGCGCTGGCGTATTTGAAAAGCCACGCGGAGATCCAGCCGAACATGACCTGCATGGTCCGGCAGTTGCAGACCACCGCCCAGGGCATCCCGCTGGAAATCTACTGCTTCACCCGTACCACTGCGTGGGCGGACTACGAGCGCATCCAGGGGGATATTTTCGATTACCTGCTGGCGGTGATGCCGGAATTTGGGTTGAACCTCTACCAGCAGCCAAGCGGCACGGACCTGCGCTCGGGGCTGCTGCCGGCGGTGCTGGGGGCGAGCCACCTGCCGGAACCGCAGAAGCAGGTGGTCTAAAGCCGCCCCCCATTCCCCTGTGTGCGAGCTTGCTCGCGATGGCGGTGTATCAGTCAGCATCCATGTTTCTGACACACCGCCATCGCGAGCAAGCTCGCTCCCACAGTGCTCAGAATCCAGAATTCAAGGTGAAGGACTCAGTGTGCAGGCAGCGGTTGGCGTACCCCCAACCGACTGATCCAAACCGCCGCCAATATCACCGACCCACCCAGCAGCAACCGCCCCAGTGCCTCATGCTGGTTCCAGATCAGCAGGTTCACCAGCAGCCCCACCGGCACATGCAGGTTGTTCATCACCGCCAGCGTCCCGCCATTGACCAGGCAGGCGCCTTTGTTCCACCAGTACAGCCCCAACGCGGTGGAAACCAGCCCGAGGAACACCAGCACGCCCCATTGCAGCGGCGCTTCAGGCCAGAAGTTGGCCTTGCCGAACAGCAGGAAAGCCGGCAATGCCACCATCAGCGCACCAAGATAGAAATAACCGAAACGCCGGTAATGCGGCAGGTCGCTCGGGTGGCGGGCCACCAGGTGCTTGTACAGCACCTGCCCGGCCGCATAGGTGAAGTTGGCCAGCTGCAGCAGCAAGAAGCCCATGAAGAAATCCGGGTTGATCCGGTCGTAGCGAATCACCGCCGCACCGGCCACGGCCACCAGCGCCGCGATCAGCGCCCAGGGATTGAAGCGACGGTTCAACGCGTCTTCGATCAAGGTCACGTGCAGGGGCGTCAGGATGGTGAAAAGCAGCACCTCGGGCACCGTCAGCACTCGGAAGCTCAGGTACAGGCAGACGTAGGTCACGCCAAACTGCAAGGCGCCGATCATTAACATGCCGCGCATGAACGCCGGCTCCACCTGGCGCCAGCGCGTCAGCGGGATGAACACCAGCCCGGCCAGCAACACCCGCACCAGCACCGCGAAATAACTGTCCACATGCCCGGCCAGGTACTCGCCGATCAGGCTGAAGGAAAACGCCTGGATCAATGTCACAAAAAGTAGATAGCCCATACCGCCCCTCGTTTCGAATGGCGGCGAAGATAGCGGTTTTGAACGGTGGGAGCGAGCTTGCTGGCGATTGGGGGTGTCAGTCAGCATTTGTATTTCTGAGCCACCGTAATCGCGAGCAAGCTCGCTCCCACAGGTACCCCGCTAACTTGGAACTTCATCCACGACCCAAGGAGTGGCCTGACGCTGGTGCCGATGGCTGGCGGCACGCTGGAGCACTCGGGTCAGCGCCTGGAAGTTTGCCGGTTTGGTCAAGATGTCATCGGCACCAGCGGCCCTGAAACGTTCTATCTCGCTGGAAAAAACACTCGCGGTGAAAGCAACGATGTAGCAAGTGTCGCCCTGGGGTAACTCGCGGATTCTACGCACAGCCTCCATCCCATCCATCACGGGCATGTTGATATCCATCAGAATGATCTCTGGCATCGAAGCCACGCAACGATTGACCGCTTCCAGGCCATCTGACGCAAGGTCGGGTGCATAACCCAACTCTTGTAGCATCGCCATGGCCACTTTCTGGCTCACCGGATGGTTCTCCGCCAGAAGGACATCGAGCGGATAATCCTCGGCAAAAGACGAGTCGAAGCCAACCGCCGCATGATCATCCTTGATGGGTATTTCCGAGACTGAAAAAAGCGCAAGCGGGAGAGAGAAAGAGAATGTCGAGCCGACACCTGGCTGACTGGTGAACGTTAAAGTCCCCTGCTGCGCCTCGAGCAGGTTCTTACAGATAGAAAGACCCAACCCACTCCCAGTGAAGCGTTGGCTAGCCGGCCCTTTGAACTGGGCAAAAGGCTTGAACAGATTGTCTTGCCGTTCCGTGGGGATACCGATGCCGGTATCGCGTATGGAGAAGTCGAGCCACGCTTGAGAGCCGTAACCGCTGGTGGTGACCAGCAGCGATATTTTTCCGGCTTCGGTAAATTTGACCGCATTGCCCAGCAAGTTGATCAATATCTGGCGAAGGCAATCCATATCGGTCTTGACCAAAGGCGGTACGTCCGGGGAAAACTGCGCCTCCAGCACTATGGGTTTGTCCTGGATATTTTGCCGGATTAGTTCCATACAGGATGAAACCAGTGCTCTCACTTCGAAAACACGAGGTTTCAATTCAAGTTTGCCCGCTTCGATTTTGGCAAGGTCGAGAATGTTATCGATAAGAGACAGCAGGGTCCGTCCACTGGAATGAATCGTTGTGAGAAGACGGCGTTGCTCGGGATCCAGGGCGGACCGGGCCAATAACTCGGTCGCGCCAATGACACCGTACATCGGGGTGCGAATTTCATGACTCATGGTTGCCAGAAAGCTGGTTTTTGAACGATCAGCGTCTTCGGCGGCATTTTTAGCCTGATTCAATACCTGCTCATTGACTCGCAGTTGCTGGAGATGAGCGCGCATGCGTAAAAGGAGGAAAGCGAGAAATACCAGGATGGCCAGGATGATGTGGTACAGGGAGTCATGATTAAGTTGTTGGTAGTAGCTCGCCAAGGTAACTTCCGCCCCGACAACATACACCGTACCGTCCTGTGATTTTAAGGGGACAAAGACCGCGCGAAAATCACCCCAATGATCCGAGTAGTCGATCCAGGTTGGCTCGGTACGCTCAAAACTATCGAGCAACGCCTGGCTGGCATCGGGATAAGGGTCGAAAAAGCGCACGAAATTCTTCTCTTGAATTTCTTTTTTCGATGCGCTGGAACTGACCAGGTAGGCCTTTGCACCTCGCTTGATCACGCTATAGACAAAAGCAGTGCCCATGGACTCGTTGAAGCCGGAGAGGCGCTGAATGGTATCCCAGTCCTGCGCTTGCGATTTGGATTGTTTATCGACCAGATTGTCATGGTAACGGTCGCCGAGGATGGCCGAAGCACCCAGCGCGGCATGCAGCAATTTATTATTAATGTTGTCAGTAAGGACGCTTTGCGTCTCGACATAGAGGTAGTAGATATAGCCACCTGCCCCTATGAGATAGACCAGGAATAGAGCCCATGTTTGCCGTTTGATTTTTAACATATCACAGCCTCCCTACTGTAATTCGGCGCATAAATTACCACAGCCAGACGTCGACAGACTTGCCCAATCCGAGTGAGTTTACGGCCTGCCTATCTCCCGGCCCTCAAGGCTTGAGGGGCCGTTCATGTTTAGGTGGTGGTTATTTCCATTTCCCCAAAAAAAAAGCCCGATCTCGCTAAAGCGTTCAATCGGGCTGATGCACTCAGGAGCAATAAGTGCAAAGGGAGGTTCGATGCGCAAAACGATTTGAAGGGAAGCGCCAGGCCACTAGACCACCTGGCGATTATCCGAGGATTAACGGATCAGGCGACCTGGGACAGTTTGGCGTTGGCCTGATTCAGGCCCTTCTCCTGGAAGTCGCCGCCCAGGTTCATGCCTTCGGCATGGATGAAGGTCACGTCGTGGATCCCGATGAAGCCCATGACCTGGCGCAAGTAGGGTTCTTGATGGTCCGTGCTGCCACCGGCATGAATGCCGCCACGGGCGGTCAGCACGAAGGCGCGCTTGTCGGCCAGCAGGCCTTGAGGGCCGGTGGGGGTGTATTTGAACGTCACGCCGGCACGCAGCACATGGTCGAGCCAGGCTTTCAGGGTGCTGGGGATGGCGAAGTTGTACATCGGTGCAGCCATTACCAGCACGTCGGCGGCCAGCAGTTCATCAGTCAGTTGGTTGGAGCGCTCCAGCGAGGCGTTTTCAACGTCGCTGCGCTGCTCGGCCGGCTTCATCCAGCCACCCAGCAGATTGGCATCCAGGTGTGGTACCGGGTTGATGGCCAGGTCGCGAACGCTGATTTCATCGGCCGGGTGCGCCGCTTTCCACTGGCTGATAAAGGTCTGGGTCAGTTGACGGGACACCGAGTCTTGCTGGCGGGCACTGCTTTCGATGATCAGAACGCGGGACATGGCTTGTAGGCTCCATCTGAGAATGTTGTCAGTCGATGGAGCGAAGGTTAAACGCGAACATATCGATGAAAAAGCGCAAATAACTGCTGTAAAGCATCGATAAATTCGTTTATAAGCGAAGCAAGCAATATTGCCTGCCCCACTGCCGGGCTATTTCGGCTGACAGGTCAGCTTGATGCGCAGCTTGATGATGTTGCGGTTGAACTTGGCCGTGGCGTTCTTGAACTTGCCGGCGGCGACTTCGAGCTTGCGGGTGCGAGGTGCTTCCGGGCCATTGCTGAAGACCACGGTACAAGCCGCATCGGTGCTGCCGTAGTTGTTGACCTGGATGGAACCGATATCGGCATCGGTGTCATAGGCGTTGTAGTCGATGCTCAAGCCGTTGAGGTGTTTTTCCACATCGATCGGGTAGGCAAACGCAGTCAGTGGCAGCAAGGCCAGCACCACACAACAGATTTTCTTCATTCGGCAGTCTCCACCAAGGGACTGCCAGCTTAGGACAAGAGGAGCTCGATATGAAAGCGCCCCGCGTAACCCTTGATCAATGGCGCACCTTGCAGGCCGTGGTCGACCACGGCGGCTTCGCCCAGGCCGCTGAAGTGCTGCATCGCTCCCAGTCGTCAGTGAGCTACACCGTGGCCCGCATGCAGGATCAGCTCGGCGTACCGTTGCTGCGCATCGATGGACGCAAGGCCGTGTTGACCGAAGCCGGTGGCGTACTGCTGCGCCGCTCGCGACAACTGGTGAAACAGGCCAGCCAACTGGAAGACCTGGCCCACCACATGGAGCAAGGCTGGGAAGCGGAAGTGCGCCTGGTGGTCGACGCGGCCTACCCCAACGCCCGCCTCGTTCGCGCCTTGACGGCGTTCATGCCACAAAGCCGTGGCTGCCGGGTGCGGCTGCGCGAAGAAGTGTTGTCGGGTGTCGAAGAAGTGCTGCTCGAAGGCGTGGCCGACCTGGCCATCAGCAGCTTCAGCATTCCTGGCTATCTGGGGGCAGAATTGAGCGACGTTGAATTCGTCGCGGTGGCCCATCCCGAACACGCCCTGCATCGCCTCAACCGCGAGCTGACGTTCCAGGATCTGGAAAGTCAGTTGCAAGTAGTGATCCGCGACTCCGGACGCCAGCAACCTCGCGACGTGGGTTGGCTCGGCGCCGAGCAGCGCTGGACCGTCGGCAGCCTGGCCACCGCCGCGACCTTCGTAGGCAGCGGCCTGGGCTTCGCCTGGCTGCCCCGGCACATGATCGAGCGGGAACTCAAGGAAGGCACGCTTAAACAGCTACCCTTGGATCAGGGCGGCAGCCGCAACCCGAGCTTCTATTTGTATTCGAACAAGGAAAAACCCCTGGGCCCGGCCACGCAAATCCTGATCGAATTGCTGCGCACCTTCGACACCGCGCCGCTGGATGCGCCATTCGCCGCCCCTGAACAAGCCTGACAAGGATTTCCCCGATGGCCTATTTCGAGCACGAAGGTTGCAACCTGCACTACGAGGAATACGGCCACGGCACGCCCTTGGTGCTGGTCCACGGGCTGGGTTCCAGCACCCGCGACTGGGAAAAGCAGATCCCGGTGCTGTCCGCCCATTACCACCTGATCGTGATGGATGTGCGCGGCCACGGTCGCTCCGACAAGCCGCGGGAGCGCTACAGCATCGAAGGTTTCAGCGCCGACCTGATCGCCTTGATCGAACACCTGGGCCTGGGCCCGGTGCACTTGGTGGGCTGGTCCATGGGCGGCATGATCTGTTTCCAATTGGCGGTGGATGAGCCCGAACGGGTCAAAAGCCTGTGCATCGTCAACAGCGCGCCAGAGGTCAAGGTCCGCACGCTCGACGATTGCTGGCAATGGTTCAAGCGCTGGAGCCTGATGCGCCTGCTCAGCCTGGAGACCATCGGCAAGGCCCTCGGCGCCAAGTTATTCCCCAAGCCCGAACAAACCGAGTTACGCCTGGAAATGGCCCGACGCTGGGCAAAGAACGACAAACGTGCTTATCTCGCCAGCTTCGATGCGATTGTAGGCTGGGGCGTTCAGGAACGACTTTCGCAGGTTGCCTGTCCAACCCTCGTCATCTGCGCCGACCACGACTACACCCCGGTGGCGCTGAAAGAAGCCTATGTAAAACTGCTGCCCGACGCACGGCTGGTGGTCATCGCCGATTCACGGCACGCTACCCCGCTGGACCAACCCGAACGCTTCAACCAAACCCTGCTCGACTTTTTGACCGCAACCGATTCCACCACTCAGGATCACTGACCCCATGCTGAAAAAAATCGCCCTTGCCGCCGGCACCGTACTGTTTGCCGCCAACCTGATGGCCGCGACACCCGCCAAGGCACCGCATGTATTGCTGGACACCACCAACGGCCAGATCGAAATCGAGCTGGACCCGGTCAAGGCCCCCATCAGTACCAAGAACTTCCTTGAGTACGTGGACAGCGGCTTCTACAACAACACGATTTTTCACCGTGTGATCCCGGGCTTCATGGCCCAGGGCGGCGGGTTCACTCAAGCCATGCAACAAAAAGACACCAAGGCGCCGATCAAGAACGAAGCCAGCAATGGCCTGCACAACGTTCGTGGCACCTTGTCGATGGCCCGCACGTCCAACCCGGACTCGGCCACCAGCCAGTTCTTCATCAACGTGGCCGACAACGCCTTCCTCGATCCGGGCCGTGACGCCGGCTACGCAGTGTTCGCTAAAGTGGTCAAGGGCATGGACGTGGTGGACGTCATCGTCAACTCCCAGACCACGACCAAACAAGGCATGCAAAACGTGCCGATCGACCCTGTGCTCATCAAGTCGGCCAAGCGCATCGACTGAAGAGGCACACGGCAAGCCTGGCCGGCGCGGTCATCCCGCGCCGGCCATAGCAATAAAGGAGAGCCCCTGCCAGGGCATTGACTGATGGTTTATCGCCGTTTCGAAACACTGATCGATATCTTCCGCGACGCCCCCACCTCGGCCCCGCCGAATCGCGTCCTGCCCTTCTACACCTATTACCTGAAACAGGTCTGGCCCAGCTTCGCCGTACTGCTGGTGGTCGGCCTGATCGGCGCGCTGATCGAGGTGGCGCTGTTCAGCTACCTGAGCCGCATCATCGACCTGACCCAGGGCACGCCCAATGTGGACTTCTTCAAGGTCCATGGCCTGGAGCTGGCCTGGATGGCCGTGGTGGCGCTGATCTTCCGGCCGATCTTCGTGGCCCTGCATGACCTGCTCGTGCACCAGACCCTGAGCCCCAGCATGACCAGCCTGATTCGCTGGCAGAACCACAGCTACGTGCTCAAGCAGAGCCTGAATTTCTTCCAGAACGACTTCGCCGGGCGCATCGCCCAGCGCATCATGCAGACCGGCAACTCCCTGCGTGACTCGGCGGTGCAGGCCGTGGATGCCCTGTGGCACGTGCTGATCTACGCCGTCAGTTCCCTGGTGCTGTTCGCCGAAGCCGACTGGCGCCTGATGATCCCGCTGCTGATGTGGATCGCCGCCTACATCGGTGCACTCTGTTATTTCGTGCCACGGGTCAAGGAGCGCTCGGTGGTGTCGTCCGACGCCCGCTCCAAACTCATGGGCCGGATCGTCGACGGCTACACCAACATCACCACCCTCAAGCTGTTCGCCCATACCAACTTCGAACAGCAATACGCCCGCGAAGCCATCCAGGAGCAGACCGAAAAAGCCCAGTTGGCTGGCCGGGTGGTGACCAGCATGGACCTGGTCATCACCAGCATGAACGGGCTGCTGATCGTCGGCACCACGGCGCTGGCGCTGTGGTTGTGGACCCAGTCGCTGATCAGCGTCGGCGCCATCGCGTTGGCCACCGGGCTGGTAATCCGCATCGTCAACATGTCCGGCTGGATCATGTGGGTCGTCACCGGCATCTTCGAAAACATCGGCATGGTCCAGGACGGCCTGCAGACTATCTCCCAACCGGTCAGTGTCACCGACCGCGACCAGGCCAAGCCCCTGGCGGTGGCCCGGGGTGAAGTGCGTTTCGAGCATGTGGATTTCCACTATGGCAAGAAAAGCGGCGTGATCGGCGACCTGAACCTGACCATCAGGCCCGGCGAGAAAATCGGCCTGATCGGTCCGTCCGGCGCGGGTAAATCCACCTTGGTCAACCTGCTGCTGCGCCTCTATGACGTGCAAGGCGGGCGCATTCTCATCGATGGCCAGGACATCGCCGAAGTCGGCCAGGAAAGCCTGCGCGAGCGCATCGGCATGATCACCCAGGACACCTCGCTGCTGCATCGCTCGATTCGCGAGAACCTGCTCTACGGCAAGCCAGACGCCACCGATGCACAACTCTGGGAAGCCGTGCGCAAGGCCCGGGCCGATGAGTTCATCCCACTGCTGTCGGACGCCGAAGGCCGCACCGGCTTCGATGCCCATGTGGGTGAACGCGGCGTGAAACTGTCCGGCGGCCAGCGCCAGCGCATCGCTATCGCGCGGGTGCTGCTCAAGGACGCGCCGATCCTGATCATGGACGAAGCGACGTCAGCGCTGGACTCGGAAGTCGAGGCGGCCATCCAGGAAAGCCTCGAGACGCTGATGCAAGGCAAGACCGTGATCGCCATCGCCCACCGCCTCTCCACCATCGCCCGGATGGACCGGTTGGTAGTGCTGGAGAATGGTCGCATCGCCGAAACCGGCAGCCATGCCGAACTGCTGGCCCATGGCGGGTTGTATGCGCGATTGTGGCAGCATCAGACGGGTGGGTTCGTGGGGATCGACTGATCTCTACCAGACACCACTGACCCCGTGGCGAGGGAGCTTGCTCCCGCTGGGGTGCGCCTGTAGGAGCTGTCGAGTTCAACGAGGCTGCGATCTTTCCCCAGACACTTGAATCTCAAGCGAAAGATCAAGATTAAAAGATCGCAGGCTTCGCCAGCTCCTACAGAGCCCAGCGGGAGCAAGCGCCCTCGCCACAGGGATCCGGTTTGAATCAGCAATACTGAAAAATTCTGTCCAGGATCCATTTAGCCCACACCGCAACCACATACTCCTCACCGACCACGGCCAAAACCGCCACCGTCCATGACGCTGGCGGTTTTTTTGTCGCTGGATTTGTCGCCGCGCTCTGCTGTACTCAAGTCAGGTTCTGGAGATGAACCTGTCGTAATACTGCTGGATGCATAACCGATCATCACGACTGTTTCATCAAGGAACCTTATGTCTTTACTCAAACGTTCAACGACTGAGTTGTTGGGTACGTTCTGGCTGGTATTGGGTGGCTGTGGCAGCGCGGTATTGGCTGCCTCCGGGATTGGCGTGCTGGGGGTTGCCCTGGCCTTCGGCTTGACGGTGTTGACCATGGCGTTCGCCATCGGGCACATCTCGGGCTGCCACCTGAACCCCGCGGTGTCGGTGGGCTTGTACGTGGGCGGGCGGTTTCCGGCCAGGGAGTTGCCTGCCTACATCATTGCCCAAGTCATAGGGGGCGTGTTGGCCGCCGCGTTGATCTACTTCATCGCCAGCGGCAAGGAAGGCTTTGACCTGGCCGCGTCCGGCCTGGCCGCGAACGGTTATGGCGAGCATTCTCCCGGTGGGTATTCGATGGCGGCCGGTTTTGTCACCGAACTGGTCATGACGGCGATGTTCATCCTGATCATCCTCGGCGCCACCGATAAACGTGCGCCGGCCGGGCTGGCACCGATTGCCATCGGCCTGGCCCTGACGCTCATTCACCTGATCTCGATTCCGGTCACCAACACGTCCGTCAACCCGGCCCGCAGTACCGGTCCGGCGCTGATTGTCGGTGGCTGGACCATCGAGCAGCTGTGGCTGTTCTGGGTGGCGCCGCTGCTGGGCGCCGTCATCGGCGGTGTCTCGTACCGCTGGCTGGGCCAGGAAAACCGCTGAGTCACACCCGCGAAGATCAGCACTGCCGATAAGGCAATGCTGTCTTCGCCTCTTCGGCATAGGCCAGTACACCCTCATGTTCGCGCATGAGAAAGTCCTCGACCGCCGCCTTCAAACCAGGGTGGCGCAGGTAATGCCATGAGCGGGTAATCACCGGCTCGAACCCGCGAATCAATTTGTGCTCGCCCTGGGCGCCGGCGTCAAAGCGCTGCAAGCCGTGGGCAATCGCGTAGTCCATGCCTTGATAGAAACAGGTCTCGAAGTGCAGGCGGTCGAACTCCGCCAGGCAGCCCCAGTAACGTCCGTAGAAACTGTCGCCGCCCACCAGGCTGAACGCCATCGCCACCGGCCGCGAACCTTGCTTGGCCAGCACCACACGAATGGCCTCGGGCATGCGTTCGGCCAGCAGGCTGAAGAATGTTCGGGTCAGGTACGGCGCCTGCCGTCGTATCGCGTAGGTGTTGGCGTAACAGGCGTAGACAAAATCCCACTGCGCCTCGTCCAACTGATGACCTTCGAGCCATTCGAACGCGATGCCCTGCCCCGCCACTTGTTCGCGCTCCTTGCGCATCTGCTTGCGCTTGCGGGAACTGAGCGCATCGAGAAAATCCTGGAAGTCCCGATAACCGCGATTTTGCCAGTGATACTGACAGCCGATCCGCTGCAGCCAGCCCTCCTGCCCGGCAAGTGCCGCGTCGGTGAAGGCGTCGGTGAAGTTGATGTGGGCGCTGGAAAGCCCTTCGATTTCCAGATACCCCGGCAAGCTGCCCAGCAGCTCCAGGCCATCTTCCCCGCGCGCCGCCAGCAACCGCGGGCCACTGACCGGGCTGAACGGCACCGCTGTCAGCAGCTTGGGGTAGTAGTCGATGCCGGCGCGGGCACAAGCGTCGGCCCAGGCGTGGTCGAACACGTATTCGCCGTAGGAATGCCACTTGCGGTAACTGGGCAAGGCCGCCAGCAGACGACCGTCTTCAATGTGCAGCAAATGCTCGGCTTGCCAACCGGAATTCGGCCCCAGGCTGGCGCTGTCTTCCAGGGTGCTGAGGAAGGCGTGGCGCAGGAAAGGCTGGTTGGCGGGCACCAGCGCGTCCCACTCGTGCGGCGCGATGGTGGACAGGCTGTCCAAGACGTGAAGCGGCATGCGATTCCTCGATAGCCAGACGACGGATGGAGCGAGTATCGCCGATCCTGACCAGGCGCACATAAAAAAACCCCGCCAGGGGCGGGGTTCAAAGGAGCGCTTTAACGGATGAAGTCAGAGCGGTGTATCAAGTCAGCGCGATTTAGAACACGTACTGGGCACGCATCACAAAACCGTCGCCATCGTCGTCGCCATTGGCGTTGGTGACTTTGTCGGTCTTGGCCTTGATGTAGGCAGCGGAAATTTTCACCGCTTCGTTGGCGTACCAGTTCACGCCCAGGTTGTGCACCTTGGCTTCGGCATCGCCCACGTCGCGGGTCGCCGAGGCAGTGGTGATGTTGTCGTCTTCGACGGTCAAGCTGTCGAAGCGATAGAACACTTCCCAGGCGCCGATGGATTTGTTCTGAGGTTTGATCGCGTCAAACTTGCCGACTTTATAACCACGGGACTCGCCGGTGAGGGTGTACGCGCCCTGTACGTAGAAACCATGGCCTTTGATGTCTTCGAAACCATCGGCATCAGCCTTGGTCTTGCGAGTGATGTATTCACCCTGGATCGACGCAGGCCCCATGGCGAAAGCGGCTTCCAGGCCGAACGCGGTGTCGCGGTCGTACGAACCGGCTGGCGAGTTGTTCGCGCCGCCCAGTACCGGACGGTTGCCGTTAGGGCCGGCGTCGTTGCCACCCAGGGTTTCAACGCCACGCATGCCCAGGCGGGAGCGATAACGCGCATCGAAGACGGTGTCCGAAACGTCGCGCGAAGCCACGTTCACACCGAAGTGCAGCACGTTGCCGGCTTCGTGCATCGGGGCGAACACAAAGCGACCGTTGACTTGCTTGACGCTGTCGCCGTCGGTGTCGTCGGTGTCCTTGCTGAACACACCGGCCGAGGCATAGAACGAATCGGCGAAGGTGCTGGAGGCTTGCAGGCCCAGGCCGTTCTGATGGCTGTTGGTCCAGTCGATCAGGTCGTAGGCAGCGTTACGCTCTGGCGCAGTCACCCACTTGGAGCTGGTGGCTTTTTCCAGGCCGAAGTCGGGGTCAAAACGACCAACCTTGATCGAAACCGGCTTGAAGCCGTTGTAGGCCAGGGACGCTTCGTCGAAGTAGCCGTTATCGGAGTCGCCACTGTTGTGGGACATGTCGTAGTTGATGGTGTAGGCCCAATCCGTGTACAGCACGCCGGACAGTTCCAGGAAGGCGCGACGGATGTAAGCGGCGTCGGCCGATTTGCCGTTGTCGGTGTAGATACCGTCGAACTGGCTGTAGTCAGCCTGCAAACGACCACCGAGCTTGAAGCTGAACTCTTTGTCAGTGGTAGCGACCTCAAGGCCGCCCTTGGTTTTGACCACGATATCGGCGCCGTCGGTGGTGACGGTGCCGGCGAAAGCCTGGGCGGTTACTGCCATTGCCAGTGCGCTGGCGGCAACACCTGCGAAGTGCTTGCGGATCATCGAAGAATTCCCCTGTTGGTAGTCTGTGCCGTTAGAAAACACGCGGAACTGGGCCCGCTGGTGTTGGGAGGGGATCTTGGCGACGGGTTGTGTCAGGCGAGTTGCTATCACATAAAGATTTTATGACAGCGGAACTTTTTACTTCGAATAGGAATAACCGAAACCCCCTGTGGGAGCGAGCTTGCTCGCGATGGCGGTGGTTCAGTCTGCATTGATGTTGACTGATACACCGCTATCGCGAGCAAGCTCGCTCCCACAGGGGGTGGGTGGTGCCTGGGGGTTAGCGGATGTTTCTACGGCGCTCGGCGGCGAGTTTCTCGGCGAGGTGATCCAGGTCGGGAATCGGCGGTTGCGGCAGTTTCCTGAGGGTCGCCTGCATCAGGCGCATCTGGCGGATAAAACGCCGGCAGTTGGGGCAGAACATCAGGTGATGACGCACCATCAGGCGTTCACGAAAACTTAACTGGCCGTCGAGATAATCGCTGGAGCGCGCCACTTGTTCCTTGCAGGTCAGCATTCGCCGGTTTCCTCGAAATGTTCAACAGTCGCGAAGACTTTCAGCCGGGCGCGATGCAACAGCACTCGCACATTGGAGAGCGAAATATCCAGAAGATTACAGATTTCTTCCAGCTCCAGCCCCTGGCGTTCCCGCAGGTTCAGCACGCTGCCTTGCAGTTCCGACAGGCTGAGCAATGTGTGCTCCAGGCAATCGCGTAATTCCTCCATCGTGAGCAGCGCCTCAGGCGTGTCCTGGTGCCAGGCGAACGGCGCCAGCAGCCAATGACCGTCGGCGGCGAAACGATCATCGCCGAGGGTGCCATGGGGTGACGGCAGATCGTCTAGCAACACCTCCCGACGGTTCTGTTTGTAGCGCCCTTTGGCAGCGTTGGCGGTGATGGTCAGTAGCCAGGTCTTGAGGCTGGAACGCCCCTGGAAACCACTGAGATTACGCACCACCGACAGCCACGCGTCCTGCACCACTTCATCGACATGGCGGCTGCCGACGATGGCATAGGCCACGGCGCGCATCGGGCTCTGGTAGGCGCTGACCAGCTCCTTGTAGGCCTGCTGCTCACCGGCCAGGAGGCGTTGGAGCAGGAGGGTGTCATCGGTGATCGTCATTCAACGCCCTATTGCTGGATAGATCGCGGTTGTGGCGGGGATTTATGTGGGAGCAAGGCTTGCCCGCGATGCAGGCGACGCGGTCCTCCATAAACCGAGTCGCCTGTTTCGCGAGCAAGCTTTGCTCCCACAAGGACTTGCCCCCACAAAAAAATTCGACGCAGCAACAGTGGATCAACGCTTGCGCAAAATCACGCTGCCAATCGAATAACCGGCGCCGAACGAACTGAGTACGGCAACCGAGCCGCTGGGCAGGTCATCCTGGTATTTGTGGAATGCAATCACCGAACCGGCCGAACTGGTGTTGGCGTAGCGGTCGAGGATCACCGGGGCTTCCTCTTCGGTGGCTTCGCGTCCCAGCAGTTTGCGCACGATCAAGTGGTTCATGCTCAGGTTGGCCTGGTGCAGCCAGAAGCGCTTCACCTCGCCAACGTTCAGCTGGTTTTCTTCCAGGTGGGTACCGATCAGCTCGGCCACCATCGGGCAGACGTCGCGGAACACCTTGCGGCCTTCCTGGACGAACAGCTTGTCGCGGCTACCGGCGCCTTCTTCCGCGGCGCGGTTGAGGAAGCCGAAGTTGTTGCGGATATTGTTGGAGAACTTGGTCAGCAGCTTGGTGCTGACCACGTCGAACTGGTACGGCGAGGTCGCCAGGTCCGCCCGCTCGATGATCACGGCGGTAGCCGCGTCGCCGAAGATGAAGTGGCTGTCGCGGTCACGGAAGTTCAAGTGACCGGTGCACACTTCCGGGTTGACCATCAGGATTGCCCGGGCCTGTCCCAGTTGCACACTGTTGGCTGCTGCCTGGATGCCGAAAGTGGCCGAGGAACAGGCCACGTTCATGTCGAAACCGAAACCTTCGATGCCCAGCGCTTCCTGAACTTCGATGGCGATGGCCGGGTAGGCACGCTGCAGGTTGGAACAGGCGACGATCACCCCGTCGATGTCGGCGACGGTGCGGCCGGCGCGCTCCAGGGCCTGCTTCGCAGCGCCAATAGCCATTTCACACAGCACCGACCACTCGTCGTTGGAGCGCTCGGGCAAGCGTGGGGTCATGCGTTGTGGATCGAGAATGCCGTCCTTGTCCATGACAAAGCGGCTCTTGATGCCGGAAGCCTTTTCGATGAACGCGGCGTTGGACTCGGTCAAGGCCTCGACTTCACCGCGCGCGATGGCGTCGGCGTTGTCGGCGTTGAATTGCGCGACATAGGTATTGAAAGATTGCACCAGCTCTTCGTTGGAGATGCTGTTGGCCGGGGTGTACAGGCCGGTGCCGCTGATGACGACGTTATGCATGGTCGTGTCTCTGATCTGTTCAGGCAGAAAGCATTGGCACCGACGTACCAATACACAAAGGGACTTTTCCCATCCGGGGAAGCAGCCCTGGCATCGCTTTATTCCGATCCGCCCGGGGCATTGAAGCTCAAAACCACGGGACCGGCATTTATAGCTGCGAAGTTTGCCATAAACGCTGGCGTTTGGCCCATTCTCCCTTCACTACAACACCCTACCCTGTGGGAGCGAGCTTGCTCGCGATAGCGGTGTATCAGTCAACATCCATGCAGGCTGAACCACCGCTATCGCGAGCAAGCTCGCTCCCACAGGGGTTAGAGGGGCTGCCATCAACCCTCCACCTGCCCCCACTGCTTGCCCAGGCGCTTGTCCGAGATCGGCACCTTGGTCCCCAGTTGCTGGGCGAACAGCGACACCCGGTATTCCTCCAGCCACCAGCGGTACAGCTCCAGTTGCGGATCACGCTTGCCTTCCTGGGCGTGTTTGCTGGCGCGGGCCTGGTATTGGGCCCAGAGGTTCGACAGCTCGCCGCTCCAGACCCGGTCTTTCTGCACCTGGCTACCGAGCTTCTCGAAGCGTTGCTCGATGGCCTTGAGGTAGCGCGGCAATTCCTTGAGCCATTGATGCGGGGTTTCGCGGACGAAGCCCGGGTACACCAGGTGGCTGAGTTGCTGCTTGATATCGTTCAGCGCCACGGCCTGGGCCAGGTCGATCTTGCCCTTGAAGCGTTTTTGCAGGCCATGCCAGAGCTTGAGGATGTCCAGGGTCAGCTTCGCCAGGCGCTCGGCGTGCTCGGTCCAGCCGCCGCGCTTGCGCTCGGCCAGGGAGGCCAGTGCGGCGCCGTCACGGGGCAGGCTCGCTTCGCCTTCGAGCACACAACTGTCGAGGCTGGCGAGCAGGATGTCTTCCACCAGGCTGTCGATGCGGCCCAGGTCGCGGTACAGCAGGCCCAGTTCCGTCAGCCCCGGCAGCTTGCCGCGCAGGAACTTGGCCGACTCGGCCAATTGCTGCATGAGCAAGCGCTGCAAGGCCCGGCGATGCTGGAACTCGGCTTCGGCCGGCGTCGGGAAACGCCCTTCCTTGACCACGCCGCCCTCTTCCACCAGCGCCGGGTAGACCGTCATCGACAGCCCGGCGATCTTCTGTTGGGTTTTCTCGGCCACCGGCGCGAAGACCTTCGCCTCCACCGGTGCCTGGCTTTTCGCCGTTTGCGGCACGGCCAAGGCCGCCTGGCTGGCTTCGGCAAAACGCGCCGTCAGCTCGGCCAGGTCGCGGCCCTCGCCGAGGAACTTGCCTTGGCCGTCGACGATTTCCAGGTTCATGCGCAGGTGGCTTTCCACTTGCTGGGCCGCTTCGGCCCAGGCCTCGTCGCTGACCCGCGCTCCGGTCATGCGCAGCAGCTCACGGCCCAGGGACTGCGGCAACGAGCCCTCGGCGAAGGTGATGCGTTGCAGCGCCGCCTTGACGAAATCCGGCACCGGCACGAAGTTCTTGCGCAAGGCCTTGGGCAGGTTGCGCACCAGGGCGATGCACTTGGCTTCGATCACCCCTGGCACCAGCCACTCCAGGCGTTCCGGCGGCAGCATCGGCAGCAGTGGCGCCGGCACTCGCAACGTCACGCCGTCGCGCGGGTGGTTGGGCTCGAAGTGATAGCTCAGCGGCAAGGTCAGGTCACCGACGCGCAAGGTGTCGGGGTAATGTGCGGCGGTGACTTCGCTGGCTTCGCGGGCCAGCACGTCTTCTTCGCGCATGATCAGCAGTTGCGAGTCTTTCTGGCTGTTGATCCGGTACCAGCTGTCGAACGTCGCGGTCTGGTGGATCTCGGCCGGCAAGCGCGCGTCGTAGAACGCAAACAGGGTTTCCTCGTCCGCCAGGATGTCGCGGCGACGGGCCTTGGCTTCCAGCTCGTCGAGTTGCTCCAGCAACCGGGTATTGGCGCTCAGGCACTTGGCCTTGGACTGGATCTCGCCGCGCACCAGCGCCTCGCGGATGAACAGTTCACGGGAGACCACCGGGTCCACCGGCCCGTAATGCACTGGCCGCCGACCAACGACGATGAGCCCGAACAGGGTGATTTGCTCATAGGCCACCACCTGCCCGCGCTTCTTCTCCCAATGGGGTTCGAAGTGGTTTTTCTTGATCAGGTGCCCGGCCAGCGGTTCGATCCAGTCCGGTTCGATCTTGGCCACCATGCGCGCATACAGCTTGGTGGTTTCCACCAATTCGGCGGTCATCAGCCATTGCGGACGCTTCTTGCCCAGGCCCGACGAGGGGTGGACCCAGAACCGCCGCTGGCGAGCACCGAGGTAGTCGCCATCTTCGGTTTTCTGGCCGATCTGGCTCAACAGGCCCGAGAGCACCGCCTTGTGCAATTTCGGGAAGTCGGCCGGTTCTTTGTTGAGGCTCAGCTGCATGTCGCGACAGATCAGGCTCAACTGGCGATGGGAGTCACGCCACTCGCGCAGGCGCAGGTAATTGAGGAAGTTCTTGCGGCACCAGTTGCGCAGCGGGCTGGCGGTCAGGGCCTGGCGCTGCTCTTCGAAACCGCGCCACAGGTTGACCAGCCCGGCGAAGTCCGAATCCGCGTCCTTCCACTGAGCGTGGGCCTGGTCCGCCGCCTGTTGGCGCTCCGGCGGACGCTCGCGGGGATCCTGGATCGACATGGCGCTGGCGACGATCAACACTTCCTGCAAACTGCCCAGCTTCGCCGCTTCCAACAGCATCCGGCCCATGCGCGGGTCCACCGGCAGGCGTGCCAACTGGCGACCGAGCGGGGTCAACTGGCTGTTGCGGTCCACCGCCGACAATTCTTGCAGCAGGTTGAAACCGTCACTGATGGCCTTGCCGTCCGGCGGTTCGATGAACGGAAAATCGGTGATCTCGCCGAGACGCAGGTGCAGCATCTGCAGGATCACCGCCGCCAAGTTAGTGCGCAGGATTTCCGGGTCAGTGAACTCCGGCCGTCCAAGAAAATCTTCTTCGCTGTACAGCCGTACGCAGATCCCCGGCTCGACCCGCCCGCAGCGGCCCTTGCGCTGGTTGGCACTGGCCTGGGAAATGGCTTCGATGGGCAGGCGCTGGACCTTGGCCCGGTAGCTGTAGCGGCTGATGCGCGCGGTGCCGCTGTCGATCACGTAGCGGATGCCCGGCACGGTCAGCGAGGTTTCGGCGACGTTGGTCGCCAGTACCACGCGACGGCCCGGGTGGGACTGGAAGATCCGTTGCTGTTCGGCCGGCGACAGTCGCGCATACAGCGGCAGAATCTCGGTGTGCTTGAGCTGGGCCTTGCGCAGCATCTCCGCGGCGTCGCGAATTTCCCGCTCGCCCGGCAGGAACACCAGCACGTCCCCAGGGCTGCGCCGCTCGCTGCGCTCGTAGGCGGCGATTTCATCGAGGGTGGCGAGGATCGCCTGGTCGACGGTCAAGTCGTCCTCGACCCGGTTGCCTTCCTCGTCCTGCTCCAGGGTCAGCGGGCGATACCAGGTTTCCACCGGGAAGGTGCGGCCCGAGACTTCCACGATCGGCGCGTCATCGAAATGCTTGGAGAAACGCTCCAGGTCAATCGTCGCCGAGGTGATGATGACTTTCAGGTCCGGACGACGTGGCAGCAGGGTCTTGAGGTAGCCGAGCAGGAAGTCGATGTTCAGGCTGCGTTCGTGGGCTTCGTCGACGATGATCGTGTCGTAGCGCTCGAGGTAACGGTCATTCTGGGTCTCGGCCAGCAGGATGCCGTCGGTCATCAGCTTGATCAGGGTGTTGGCGTCGCTCTGGTCCTCGAACCGCACCTGATAGCCCACCAGCGCCCCCAACGGCGTGGCCAGTTCCTCGGCCACCCGGCTCGCCACACTGCGCGCGGCGATCCGCCGCGGTTGGGTGTGGCCGATCAAGCCATGCTGGCCGCGACCGATTTCCAGGCAGATCTTCGGCAACTGCGTGGTTTTGCCCGAGCCGGTTTCGCCGGCGATGATCAGCACCTGGTGCTTGAGCAGCGCGTCCTTGATTTCGTCGCGCTTGGCGGCAATCGGCAAATTATCGTCGTAGCGGATCACCGGCAGACTCGCCTTGCGCGCCAGCACCTGATCGCACGACGCCTGCATGCGCGCCACCCACTGGGCCAGCTTGGCCTCGTCGGGCTTCTTGCGCAGCTCGAGCAACTGGCGCCGCAACCGGTTGCGGTCTGCGAGCATGGCGTGGTCGAGGTTTTTCAGCAGCTTGTCGATAGCGGGGGCTTGGTCAGTCATCAGGTACGCAAGGGTCGTCGGTTTGAGCAGGGGGCGATTGTCGCAGATTTGCGGCTATTGCGCCGAGCACACAAAGCAGCCCCACCCCCTAAATTGTGGGAGCGAGCTTGCTCGCGATAGCGGTGAGTCAGTCACCCTCAATGCTGGCTGATACACCGCTATCGCGAGCAAGCTCGCTCCCACAGGGGATTTGCGTCAAGGAATGCTCTTGTGGCGAGGGAGCTTGCTCCCGCTCGGTTGCGCAGCAGCCGCAAAATCCCGGGGCCGCTTCGCGACCCAGCGGGAGCAAGCTCCCTCGCCACAAAAGCTACAAAAGCCACAAGCCACAAGCCACAAGCCACAGGGACTTCGTTCACGGCCACGGTTATTCGTTGTCCAGGTCCTTGCGCCGGTACGGGAACACGTCGATCACCTTCCCCGCCCTGATAGCCTCTTGCAGGCCTTTCCAGTAGTCGGCGTTGTACAACTCGCCGTGCAACTGGTCGAACAGCTTGCGCTGCCCGGCGTCGGCGAACAGGAACGGCGGGAATTCTTCGGGGAAGACGTCCAGCGGGCCGATGGAGTACCAGGGCTCGGAGGCCATTTCGTCTTCCGGTGTGCGGGGCTGGGGGATGTGGCGGAAGTTGGCTTCGGTCAGGAAGCAGATTTCATCGTAGTCGTAGAACACCACGCGGCCGTGACGGGTCACGCCAAAGTTCTTGAGCAGCATGTCGCCGGGGAAGATATTGGCCGCCGCCAGTTGCTTGATGGCCAGGCCATAGTCTTCCAGCGCCTCGCGCACCTGGTCCGGGTTGGCGTTTTCCAGGTACAGGTTCAGCGGTGTCATGCGGCGCTCGGTCCAGCAGTGACGAATCAGCACCGTGTCGCCTTCCACCGAGACCGTGGACGGCGCCACTTCCAGCAGTTCCTCCAGGCACGCCGGCTCGAACTTGCTCAGGGGAAAACGGAAATCGGCGAACTCCTGGGTATCGGCCATGCGCCCGACCCGGTCGACGCTTTTCACCAGACGGTACTTCTCGATCACCGTGGCCCGGTCGACGTTTTTCGACGGCGAGAAACGGTCCTTGATGATCTTGAATACCGTGTTGAAGCCCGGCAGGGTGAACACGCTCATGACCATGCCACGCACACCCGGGGCCATGATGAACTGGTCGTCGGTGTTCGCCAGGTGGTTGATCAACGCTCGGTAGAACTCGGATTTGCCGTGCTTGTAGAAACCGATGGAGGTGTACAACTCGGCGATGTGCTTGCCCGGCAGGATGCGCTTGAGAAAGCCGATGAATTCCGCAGGCACCGGCACGTCCACCATGAAGTACGAGCGGGTGAACGAGAAGATGATCGACACCTGCGCCTCGTCGGTAATCAGCGCATCGATCTGGATACCCCGGCCCTCGCGGTGCAACAGCGGGATCACCAGCGGCCACTGGTCCTCGCGGGTGTAGATCCGGCCCACCAGATAGGCGCCCTTGTTGCGATAGAGCACTGAAGAAAACAACTCCACCGTCAGCTCCGGGTCCTTGCAGACCCAGTCCGGCAGGTTCTCACGCAACTGCGCTTCGAGGCGCTGCAGGTCGCCCGGCAGATCGGCGTAGTCCTCGCTGAAACGGTAATCGGCGAACACGCTCGCCAGCATCCGGTCCAACTGCCCCAGGGGTTTGTAGGTGCGAGTCTGGGCGGCACGGGCCCGGCGCAGGCTGGGCCGGGTGGTGTGGATGAACATGGTGCCGTCGCTGATCAGGTCGTGGCTGAACAACCCGCAAAAGATCGAGTTGTACCAGGTTTCCGACAGCTCATCGTCGAAGCGCAGGTCGATCAGGCTGATGTAGGCGCTCTTGACCAGCGGCCAGCAGCTCACGTCCATCAGGGTTTCGTCATCGAAGGCGTTGTGCAGCCTGGCAACGGTTTCGAAGACTTTTTCTTCATACAAGTTGATGCGCGCCGCCGAAGCCGTTTGCGCCTCCAACCACAGGGCCTGCTCGAACCGGGCGCGGGCGCCATCGGTGATCTGCCGGAAATGCTCACGATAATCGTCGAAGCCGTCGAGGATCGAACGGGCGATTTCGATGGCGGGCCATGGCTGCGGCATAGGGTAAACCTCGGCGGGTCATGCTTGTTATTGGCGACTGAGCTTAGAGGCCAATCACGCGGCAACGCAACCATTGCCATCGCCATTCAGGGCGGCGACACTTGCCGCCCAATCAAGGAAGGAATGACTTGTGAACCTCGTTGATATCCTGCGTTTACTGTCACTGGCCGCTATCTGGGGCGCCAGTTTCCTGTTCATGCGCATTATCGCCCCCGTCATTGGCACAATCCCCACTGCCTTTTTTCGCGTGTCCATCGCCTTCGTCGGGCTGCTGGTGATCCTGGCCCTGATGCGCGTCGACTGGAATTTTCGCGGCAAGCTCAAAGTCGTGATGGGGCTGGGCCTGATCAACTCGGGCATTCCGGCCACGTTCTATTCGCTGGCGGCCCAGGTGCTGCCGGCCGGTTACTCGGCGATCTTCAACGCCACCACGCCGTTGATGGGGGTGTTGATCGGCGGTTTGTTCTTCAGCGAAAAACTCACCCCAGCCAAGGTCGGCGGTGTCTTCCTTGGGCTGCTCGGCGTCGGCATCCTGACCCGTGCCGGCCCGGTGGCGTTCGACCTGCAACTGTTGATGGGCGCCCTCGCCTGCCTGCTGGCCACCACCTGCTACGGCTTCGCCGGTTTCCTCACCCGTCGCTGGCTCGATCAGCAAGGTGGCTTGGACAGCCGTCTCTCGGCCCTGGGCAGCATGTTCGGCGCCACGGTGTTCTTGCTGCCGCTGTTTGGCTACAGCGTCATCAGCCAACCACCGGCCAGCTGGGGTGGCTGGAGCGTCTGGTTGTCACTGCTGGGGCTGGGCCTGGTGTGTACCGCGCTGGCGTACATCCTTTATTTCCGCCTGCTCAGCTCGATAGGCCCGGTCAAATCCATGACCGTGACCTTCCTGATCCCGCCGTTCGGAGTGCTGTGGGGGGCGTTGCTGCTGGATGAGCCGTTGGGGATGGCGCATCTGTATGGCGGGGTGTTGATTGCGGCGGCGTTGTGGTTGGTGCTCAAGCCCGCAGCTGTTAAACCAGCTGAAGTGTCTGCCCGGTAGTACGCCATCGCGAGCAAGCTCGCTCCCACAAAGGGCTGTGCATAACCCTGTGGGAGCGAGCTTGCTCGCGATAGCGGTGGTACAGCCAGCCAATAGCTAAGGGCTAGCGACTTTTACGAAACACAAACACCAATCCCACGATGATCAGCACCATCCCCAGCAGGCTCAACAACGCCAGCCGGTTGCCAAACACCAGGTAGTCCATGATCGCCGTCACCGCCGGTACCAGGTAGAACAGGCTGGTGACATTCACCAGGTTGCCGCGGGCGATCAGTCGGTACAGCAGCAATGTCGCCAGTACCGACACCACCAGCCCCATCCACAACACCGGCACGAAGAACCCTGTGCTGTACTCGAAATGGAACGGCTGGAACGGCACGAACACCGCGCACAGCAACAGCCCGGCCAGGTACTGCACCGGCAGCGTGCCCAGGGGGTTGTCGGTGATGCGCTTCTGCATGATCGAACCGGCCGTCATGCTCACCAGTGCCAGCAACCCGCAGAGCATCCCGGCCAGGGACATACCGGCCAGGCCGATGCCCTGGTACACCACCATGACCAGCCCGACCAACCCCAGCATCAGGCCGAACATCCGCAACCAGGAACGCTGCCGCTCCATGAGCACCACGGTCAGGATCGGTTGCACGCCCATCAGGGTTGCCATGACCCCCGGCGTGACACTCATTTGCAGCGCCAGCAGATAAAAAATCTGATAGGCGCCCAGCAGCACCAACCCGGTGGTCGCCGCGTACAGCATCGGCTTGCCAGTCTTGGGCAGCTTGAACTTGAGCAACGGAATCAACAGCACCAGCGCCGACAGCGCGATGGCAAAACGGATCAGCAAAAAGGCGAAGGGAGATGCATGGGCCAGGCCCAGCTTGGAAAAGATCGCCCCACTGCTCCACAGCAAAACGAACAGGCTCGTGGAAGCCGCCGCCAACAAGGCGTTTTTGGAAAGGGAAAACATGAATACCACCTGTAGTCAGGCAAAAAGCCAACTCAGCCGAAACTGAAGTCCAGTAGTTTTTTCAGGCGGGCACAGGGGGATGGCAACCGTTGCCGATCAGCCCTGAATGCCAACACCCGGCGGTGATACGAAGGCGTACACCGATGAGCTACGGACAGGTGGGGGGTATTGACCGATCTGCGCAGGCTGCTGGTTCCCACACGGCACGACGCCAGCGTTGAACGCTGGAACCACAACCGCGATGACAGGGGATGCAGGCATGAGCCGATCTCTTGAAGGAGCGGGTTCGAAAACCCGAAGAGCGCTGACTATAACCAGCGCTCGATGGACAACGCAATATTTAACCGAACAACCAATAGCCAAGCGCCGTCAGCACCGCCACCGCCAACACCGGCCGCATCACCCGGTAGGCCTTGGGATGCTTGCGTTTGAATTGCTTGACCCGGCCACTGATGCCGTCGCTGAACGATTTGCTCCAGGCATAGGCCCGGTTGATGCCACCGACGTGTTCATCGTCCAGGTTCTGCGGCGCGGTAGCGCGACCGAGGAACGCGCTGATGCTGCGGTTGAGGCGGGTCATCAACCGGCTTTTCAGGGGCCGCTCGACATCGCAGAACAGGATCACGCGGGTCTGCGGGGTTTCGTTCTTGACCCAGTGCACATAGGTTTCATCGAACATGACGTCTTCGCCGTCACGCCAGGCGTAGATCTGGCCGTCGACGAAGATCCGGCAGTCGTCGGAATTGGGGGTGGACAGGCCCAAGTGATAACGCAACGAGCCGGCGAAGGGATCTCGGTGGGGATTCAGATGGCTGTCACCCGGCAGCAGGGCAAACATCGCGCCCCGGACATTGGGGATCTGGCTGACCAGCGCGACCGTCCTGGGGCACAACAGCTCAGCCGACGGCAGCGGTTTGTCGTACCACTTGAGGTAGAAACGCTTCCAGCCCTTCTTGAAGAACGAGCCGAAACCCGCGTCGTTGTTCTTCTCGGCAGCGCGAATGTAGCCCTCGTCGAACAGGTGCATGGCCTCGTCGCGGATGACTTGCCAGTTGTCCTTGAGCACATCCAGTTCGGGGAATTTGCTGCGGTCCAGGTAAGGTCTCGAGGGCACGCCGGAGAACAGGTACATCAAGGCGTTATAGGGGGCGAACAACGCCGAGTGGTTGACGAACTGGCGCAACACCGGCAAACGCGCCTTGCCACGCAAATGCACATAAAGCGTACTGCCCAGAAACAGCAGCAACACCGAGGCCTTGGCGACAAACGAAACGGTCATTTTATAATTCCTTGTCCAAAACAACTGACGCAACGCCTACTGCCCGACGTAGCCGAAGGCCATGTTAATCCCTAATGGCCCGGGTAAACACCGTCTGACACAACATTCTCTGTTGAGTAAAACGCAATAAACACTTTCTAACAGGCGCCACCTGAACCTTGGCTGACGCCTGTCAAACAACCCGTGCAATGCAACCTGAGGCCTCTTGCGGCAGGCTCCCAAGGCAAGCTCCTGCGACAACCTTTTGTGGCGAGGGAGCTTGCTCCCGCTGGGCTGTGAAGCAGCCCCAAAAGCCTGCGAGCGCTGCGCACTCGAGCGGGAGCAAGCTCCCTCGCCACAAAAGCTCTTCCACCAGTTCCTACATACAGTTACTGCTGAATCTCCTGCTCGGTAAACAGATCACTGAACAACATGCTCGACAAGTACCGCTCGCCCGAATCCGGCAGGATCACGACGATGGTCTTGCCCTGCATCTCCGGTTTTTCCGCCAGGCGTACGGCCACGGCCATCGCCGCGCCACAAGAGATCCCGCAGAGGATGCCCTCCTCCTGCATCAAGCGCAGGGCCATGGCCTTGGACTCGTCGTCAGAGACCCGCTCGACCAGGTCAACGATCGACAGGTCAAGGTTCTTCGGCACGAACCCGGCGCCGATCCCCTGAATCTTGTGGGGGCTGGGCTTGATCTCCTGGCCCGCCATCGCCTGGGTAATCACCGGCGAAACCTCGGGCTCGACCGCCACCGACAGGATCGGTTTGCCACAGGTGTTCTTGATGTACCGTGAAACGCCGGTGATGGTGCCGCCGGTGCCCACACCGGCCACCAGCACGTCCACCGCGCCGTCGGTGTCGTTCCAGATTTCCGGACCGGTGGTTTTTTCGTGAATCGCCGGGTTCGCCGGGTTATCGAACTGCTGCGGCATGAAGTATTTGGCTGGATCGCCGGCCATGATCTCGGCGGCTTTGTCGATGGCCCCTTTCATGCCCTTCGCCGGTTCGGTGAGCACCAGTTCCGCGCCCAGGGCCTTGAGCACCTTGCGGCGCTCGATGCTCATGGAGGCGGGCATGGTCAGCATCAGCTTGTAGCCACGAGCGGCGGCGACGAACGCCAGGCCAATCCCGGTGTTGCCCGAAGTCGGTTCGACGATGGTCATGCCCGGCTTGAGTTTGCCCGAGCTTTCAGCGTCCCAGATCATGTTCGCGCCGATCCGACACTTGACCGAATACCCTGGGTTACGCCCCTCGATCTTGGCCAGGATGGTCACACCGCGCGGGGCAATGCGGTTGATCTGCACCAGCGGCGTATTACCGATGGAATGGGCGTTGTCAGCGAATATACGGCTCATGGCTGGGTCCTTGATGCAGCGGGAATGTAAGCCTTTAAAGGTATGCCTCTTGCCCATGGGCGTCCAGTTGCACCGAACGTTCCCGTTGCTGCGACAGTCAATGGCATTAGAAGGCGCTCCCCCAACACACGCTGGAGACTGACTGACATGAAGCGTCGATACCGTTGGCCATTGTGGGTTTTCGCCGCCATCGTCGCGGTGCTGGTGACCCTGCATTTCACCTTGCCTTATCTGGTACGCGACTACCTGAACGAAAAACTGGCCGACATGGGCGATTATCGCGGCCGGATCACCGACGTGGACCTGGCCCTGTGGCGCGGTGCCTACCGGATCAATGGCCTGGAAATCGTCAAGGTCGACGGCAAGGTCCCGGTGCCGTTCGTCAGCGCACCGCTGGTGGACCTGTCTGTGAGCTGGCACTCGCTGTGGTATGACCATGCGGTGGTCGCCGAGGTTGAATTCGCCCGCCCGGAAGTGAACTTCGTCGACGGCGGCGCCAACCGCCAGAACTCCCAGACCGGCCGGGGCACCAACTGGCGCGAGCAGTTGAGCAAACTGCTGCCCATCACCTTCAACGAAGTGCGCATCCGCGATGGCAAGGTCACCTTCCGCAATTTCAACTCCAAGCCACCGGTCAACCTGCGAGCCACCAACGTCAACGCCAACTTCTACAACCTGACCAACGTGGTCGACACCAAAGGCAAGCGCGACGCCCGTTTCGAGGGCAAGGCTCTGGTGGCCGAACACGCTCCATTGGAAATGCAGGCCACCTTCGACCCGTTGAGCGACTTCGAGGATTTCGACTTCCGCCTGCGGGCCAGGAACATCGAGCTCAAGCGCCTGAACGATTTCGCCGCCGCTTATGGAAAATTCGATTTCAATGCCGGTCACGGCGACCTGGTGATCGAGGCCGAAGCCGACAACGCCAAGCTCAGCGGCTACATCAAGCCATTGCTGCGCGATGTCGATGTGTTCGACTGGCAGCAGGACGTGGAAAACCAGAACAAGAACATCTTCCGCTCGGTCTGGGAAGCGCTGGTCGGCACAGGCGAAACGGCCCTCAAGAACCAGCGCAAGAACCAGTTCGCCACCCGCGTGGAACTCAGCGGCAATGTTCACCAGCAGGACATCAGCGCCTTCGAAGCCTTCCTGCAGATCCTGCGCAACGGTTTCGTCGAGGCCTTCAATGCCCGTTATGAACAACCGCCGCCGTCGACCGATTAGGGCTTGCGCGTGACGGTGTAGCGGCCGGGCGCTTCTGCTGCCGCTATTCCCGCTCCTTGCTGCAATGAGTCCCAGCCCAGGCATGCCAAGGCCAGCGAACGCGGCACAGCCTCGCGACCGCTGCTGTAGCGGCTGATGCTGCGAGCGCTGACCCCCAGTGCTTCAGCCGCCTGGTTCAGCGGCAGGCCCGTGCGGGCGCGCCAACCGATGAAGATGCGGGTATTTTCGTCCACGGCGTTCTGCGCCAGTGCGTCCAGATACAAGGTATCGGCACCGATCTGGATATCCAGCGCAGGCCATTCCACGCTCCAGCCATCGTCGCCCAGGGCTGCGCCCTCAAACGCTCCATCTTCAAGCAAAGGCTGCAAGCCTGGATAACGTTGTACATCGGCGCTCAAGTCCAGCCTCAGTTGCTGACCGTCAATGAACGTCAGGTCCAGGCTGAACGGCAATAAAGGCTGCACGGCCAATAGCCGCGGTCGTTTCATGGGTAGCATCGTTGCCAATCCTCCAGCAGTTGCGCTTGATGGGCGCTGACCCAGTCCAGCGCTTCCTTGATGATCAATGGCGGCGCCCGGCCCATCATCACTTCGAATGTGGTACCCCTGTGGCGAGGAAGCTTGCTCCCGCTGGGCTGCGAAGCGGCCCCAAAAGCCTGCGAGCGCTGCGCACTCGAGCGGGAGCAAGCTCCCTCGCCACAAGAGCGGCTGACCGTAAGTAAAAACATGAACTCGGAAGCGTATCGCCAAATTGGCGATATGCAATACTGGCAAGGCGCCGAGACTAAGTCAACATGTGACGCTCCATTCAGAGACTGAATACAGCGTCTGCGTTCACAGTCGGCGGGGCGCCGCGTTATAGTCGGGCACGATATTTATTTTCGCGCGCCCCGCCTCGCCAGGCCGGCGACACGTTCGAGGAAATTGCAGATGAAGTTCGAAGGCACCAGCACCTACGTGGCCACCGATGACCTGAAACTGGCCGTGAACGCCGCCATCACCCTGGAGCGGCCATTGCTGGTCAAGGGCGAACCGGGCACCGGCAAGACCATGCTGGCCGAACAACTGGCCGAGTCCTTTGGCGCGCGTCTGATCACTTGGCACATCAAGTCCACCACCAAGGCCCACCAGGGCCTGTATGAGTACGATGCGGTCAGCCGCCTGCGGGACTCGCAGTTGGGCGTGGACAAGGTCCACGACGTGCGCAACTACCTGAAGAAGGGCAAGCTCTGGGAAGCGTTCGAGTCCGAGGAGCGGGTGATCCTGCTGATCGACGAAATCGACAAGGCCGACATCGAGTTCCCCAACGACCTGCTGCAGGAACTCGACAAGATGGAGTTCTACGTCTACGAGACCGACGAAACCATCAAGGCCAAGAAACGGCCGATCATCATCATTACCTCCAACAACGAAAAGGAACTGCCGGACGCGTTCCTGCGCCGCTGCTTCTTCCACTACATCGCCTTCCCCGACCGCGTCACCCTGCAGAAAATCGTCGATGTGCATTACCCGGACATCAAGAAGGACCTGGTCAGCGAAGCGCTGGACGTGTTCTTCGACGTGCGCAAGGTGCCAGGCCTGAAGAAAAAGCCTTCCACCTCCGAACTGGTGGACTGGCTCAAGCTGCTGATGGCCGACAACATCGGCGAAGCGGTACTGCGCGAACGTGATCCGACCAAGGCCATCCCGCCGCTGGCCGGCGCCCTGGTCAAGAACGAACAGGACGTGCAATTGCTCGAGCGCCTGGCGTTCATGAGCCGTCGCGGCACTCGCTGATCCTCTTCGTCTAACAAGAGCGAGGGCGATTGCCATGCTGCTTAACCTGTTCAATGAGATGCGCGCCGCCAAGGTGCCCGTGTCGGTGCGCGAACTGCTGGACCTGATCAACGCGCTGAAACAGCGGGTGATCTTCGCCGACATGGACGAGTTCTATTACTTGTCCCGGGCGATCCTGGTGAAGGACGAACGGCATTTCGACAAGTTCGACCGGGCGTTCGCCGCCTACTTCAACGGCCTGGAGAAACTCGACGATCACCTCCAGGCGCTGATTCCCGAAGACTGGCTGCGCAAGGAATTCGAGCGTTCGCTGACCGACGAAGAGCGAGCGCAGATCCAATCCCTCGGTGGCCTGGACAAGCTGATCGAAGAATTCAAGAAACGCCTGGAAGAACAGAAGGAACGCCATGCCGGCGGCAACAAGTGGATCGGCACCGGCGGGACCAGCCCGTTCGGCTCCGGCGGCTTCAACCCCGAAGGCATCCGGGTCGGCGACGCCGGCAAGCGCCAGGGCAAGGCTGTGAAGGTCTGGGACCAGCGCGAGTACAAGAACCTCGACGACCAAGTGGAATTGGGCACCCGCAACATCAAGATCGCCCTGCGCCGCCTGCGCAAGTTCGCTCGCCAGGGTGCGGCCGAAGAGCTGGACATCGACGGCACCATCGACCACACCGCCCGCGACGCCGGCCTTTTGAACATCCAGATGCGCCCGGAACGACGCAACACCGTCAAGTTGTTGCTGCTGTTCGACATCGGTGGTTCGATGGATGCTCACGTGAAAATCTGCGAAGAGCTGTTCTCGGCCTGCAAGACCGAGTTCAAGCACCTGGAGTATTTCTACTTCCACAACTTCGTCTACGAATCGGTGTGGAAAAACAACCTGCGCCGCACTTCGGAACGCACCTCGACCCAGGACTTGCTGCACAAGTACGGCGCCGACTACAAAGTGATCTTCATCGGCGATGCCGCCATGGCGCCCTATGAAATCACCCAGGCCGGCGGCAGCGTCGAACATTGGAACGAAGAAGCCGGTTATGTGTGGATGCAGCGCTTCATGGAGAAGTACAAGAAGCTCATCTGGATCAATCCGTACCCCAAGGACACCTGGGGCTATACCGCCTCGACCAATATCGTGCGCGAATTGGTGGAAGACCGGATGTACCCGCTGACCTTGCGAGGGTTGGAGGAAGGGATGCGGTTTCTTTCCAAGTGATCTTTGGTGCCCTTTGGGGCCTCATCGCGAGCAAGCTCGCTCCCACAGGGGATCTCATGTGTGACGAAGATCCAGTGTGGGAGCGAGCTTGCTCGCGATGCTTCTAGCCTTTCAAAAACACCTGCAGGCACTCAACCTGCTGCCGATGCGCAACCTCCTGCACCACTGGCCGCAACCGCACCTGCGCCCCCGGCAGGCATTGCGCCAACCGGGCCAGGGCCAACGGGGTCAAGGCGCCCAGGCGTGGATAGCCACCGATGGTTTGCCGGTCGTTGAGTAGCACAATCGGTTGGCCATCCGGCGGCACCTGCACGGCACCGAGCGGAATGCCCTCGGAAATCATCGCCGGCCCCTGATACTCCAACGCCGTGCCCAGCAAACGGATGCCCATGCGATCGGCGCGACTGTCCAGCGTCCACGGGGTGTTGAACGCATCGAACAGGCTCCGTCCACTGAACGCACCGTTCTGCGCCCCCAGGATCAAGTCCAGCGGCTGCGCTGGCTGGAAGTCCGGAATCCGCGTGTGCGGCATGGGCCGAGGCGTCGCCGCGCCTGAATAGCTCAGGTGCTCGCCACGACTCAGCGCCCGCCCTCGCCCATCCAGGCCACCGAGCTCCTCACGTACCACCGTCGCCCGGCTGCCCAGCACCGCAGGCGCATTGAAGCCGCCGGGGGCTGCCAGGTAGGCCCGGGCACCGAGCACGGGCTGGGTGAGCGCCAGCACCTGGCCCTTGCGCAAGCTGAAGAAGCGCCATGACGCCACCCCCTGGCCGTCTATCCGTGCGCCCAGGTCCGCCCCGGCCAGCGCCAGCACGCAATCCTCTTCGGCCACCACGGTGAAACCGCCGAGGGTAATCTCCACCACTGCGGCCCCCAGGGCATTGCCGAGCATCCAGTTGGCCCAGGCCATCGACAACCAGTCCGCCGCTCCACCCTGGGTCACGCCCAGATGCCTCACGCCGAAACGGCCGGCGTCCTGCAACAGGCACAGCGGGGTGCTGGCCTCGATCAACAACCGGCTCATGCCTGGGCCTCCAACGGTGTGTCGTCGCCACCCAGCGCGATGAATTCGGCATGGTCCACGGCGGCAAAACGCACCGTGTCCCCCGGCTGCATCAGGCTGTAGCCGTCGCGCTCGCGATCAAACAGTTTGGTCGGGGTGCGACCGATCAGGTTCCAGCCACCGGGCGATACCACCGGATACGCCGCAGTCTGGCGCTCGGCAATGCCGACACTGCCCGCCGCCACTCGCTTGCGCGGCGTGTCGAGGCGCGGTGCGGCCAGTTCCTCGTCCACCAGCCCCATGAAGGCGAAGCCGGGGGCGAAGCCCAGGGCAAACACCTGGTACTCGCGTTCGCTGTGGCGGCGGATCACCTGGGCGACCGTCAGCCCGCTGCGGCTCGCCAGCAGCTCCAGCTCCGGCCCGACACGGAGGTCGTACCACACCGGCAGCACGTGGCATTGGCCGGCGGACCGGGCATCCGGTGAAAGGTTATTCAACGCCTCGTCGATCAAGTCACGAGCCTGCACCGGGTTCAGGGCGAGCAAATCGTAGTGCACCATCAACGTGGTATAGGACGGCACCAGGTCAATCAGATGCTCGGCAAACACCGCTCGCAGGCGCTCGCTGGCGGCGAGTATCCAGGGCATGTTGGCCTCGGCGATCTCATCGAACAGGCGCACCATCAAGCAGTCCACCGCCACCACTTCCAAGCGTGGTCTCATGGCGCACTCTGCCGGTCCAGGGCTTCGCGGATGCGTTGCACGGCCGCCACGGAGCTGGCGTTGTCGCCGTGTACGCACAAGGTGTTGGCCATAAGGTGCAAGGCGCTGCCGTCACTGGCAGTCAACACATCGCCGCGGGCGATGGTCAGGGCCTGCCCGATAATCACCTCGGGATCGTGGTGCACCGCACCCGGCGCTTGCCGCGAAACCAGGCGACCGGCACTGTCGTAGGCGCGGTCGGCAAAGGCTTCGAACCACAAGGTCAGGCCGTATTCGTCGCCCAGGGCCTGGGCGGCGCTGTTGTCCCGGGTCGCCATGAGCATCAACGGCAATTGCCGATCATAGGCCGCGACGGCCTGGATCACCGCACGCAGTTGCGCCGGATTGGCCATCATGTCGTTGTACATCGCGCCGTGGGGTTTGACGTAACTGACCCGTGCGCCTTGCGCCCGGCAGATGCCGTCGAGGGCGCCGATCTGGTAATGCAGCAAGTCCTGCAATTCCTGGGCACCGTAGGCCATGGAACGCCGGCCGAAGCCCGCCAGGTCCTGATAGGCCGGGTGCGCGCCGATCCGCACGCCATGGCTCAGGGCCAGGCTGACGGTCTTGCGCATGATGCTCGGGTCGCCGGCATGAAAGCCGCAGGCGATGTTGGCGCAATCGATGAAGGGCATCACCTCGGCGTCCAGACCCATGGTCCAGCTGCCGAAGCTTTCGCCAATGTCGCAGTTCAATAGCAGGCGGCTCACGGTGAACGCTCCTGTAGGTTCTTTCTTCGTTTAACTGTGGGACATGTGCCCGCAGGTTATCAGTTACTCAGCTTCCAACTGCTTGCCTTGGGTTTCCGGCAGGCTCAACGCCGCGAGGATCACCACGCCATAAGACACCGCCGCAAAGGCACCGATACCCACGCTCAACGGCACTTTCTGGCTCAGCAGGCCGATCAATAGCGGGAACGTTGCCGCCAACGCGCGACCGATGTTGTAACAAAAACCCTGGCCCGAACCCCGAATGCGAGTCGGGAACAGCTCGGTGAGGAACGAGCCCATGCCGCTGAACATGCCCGAAGCGAAGAACCCCAGGGGAAAGCCCAGCCAGAGCATCACGTTATTGCTCACGTGCAGTTGGGTATACAGCAGCACGATGGTGAAGGAGCCAACGGCGTACAGGACGAAATTCTTTTTCCGACCCAGGATATCCGACAGGTACGCGCTGATGACGTAACCGATGTAGGAACCGACGATCACCATCGCCAGGTAGCCACCGGTGCTCAACACGCTCAAGCCCCGCTCATTCTTGAGGAACGTTGGCAGCCAGGAGGTGATGGCGTAGTAACCGCCCAAGGCACCGGTGGTCAGCAACGAGGCACGAAGGGTGGTGAAGAGTATGCCGGGGGCGAAGATCTCGTAGAACTTCGCCGGGTTGCTTGGCGTTTGCCGAGCCTTGGCCTGGCTATAGACTTCCGGGTCCTTGACCAGGCGCCGGACGAATATCACGAATATCGCCGGGACAATGCCCAGGATAAACAAGGCGCGCCAGGCGTCTTCCGGCGGCAGCACCGAGAACAGCAGCGCATACAGGATCGCCGTCATGCCCCAGCCCAGCGCCCACCCGGACTGCACCATGCCCACGGCCTTGCCGCGGTCCTTGGCGCGGATCACCTCGCCCATCAACACCGCGCCGGCAGTCCACTCGCCGCCGAAGCCAAAGCCCATCAGTGTGCGGGAGATCAACAGTTGTTCGTAATTCTGGGCAAAGCCGCACAGGAAGGTGAAGAAAGCGAACCACAGCACCGTCAGTTGCAGGGTGCGCACCCGACCGATGCGGTCCGAGAGAATGCCCGCCACCCAGCCGCCAATGGCCGAAGCGATCAAGGTACTGGTGTGAATCAGGCCTGCCTGTCCGGTGGTGATGCCCCACATCGCGATCAGGGTCGGCACCACGAAACTGAGCATCTGCGTGTCCATGCCGTCCAGGGCGTAGCCGATCTTGCAGCTCCAGAAGGTGCGACGTTCCTGCTGGTTGATGTTGCGATACCAGTCAAATGGGCCGGAACGGGCCTGGGGTTGGGGGACGCCGAGCGTGTCGGGTGCACTCATGGTGGTTCTCCGCAGTTTTATTGTTGTAAGTCTCGACGACGCTGACGTGGAGACCGATGCGTCGATTCTTGAGCGCGCGGCCGATCCCGTCCAACGAATAAAACCTTGGCTGGGTCATAAGAAAAACTTGATTGGGCAGAACATCGCCAGCAAAGGCGGACCGCTTTGGTGGCGAGGGAGCTTGGGTGGGAGCAAGGCTTGTCCGCGACACAGGCGACTCAGTTCTGTCGGTCAGATCAAGCTGAAGCTATCGCGGGCAAGCTCACCACAGAGCCTCGCAGCGGTGTCAGAGCCCGCGCAGGTCGCGCTCTTCAATCGGCCGACCCTGGCGCAGGCGCTTGCCGCCCAGCACCACCCAGTCGATCAGGCGGAACAGGCATTCCAGGCCGAACGACAGCAACATCGCGCCGCTGATGCCCCAGACCATGGCCTCGGGGGTCAACAGGATCTGGTAGCTGTAGCCGTTCCAGGTTTCCTTGCGGATGTCCGGATCGGCGGCCAGCGCCACTTGCAGCAAGCGGATGTACCACGGGCCTTGCATCGCCTGGAACTGCTTGTCCAAGGCCTGCTGGCGCACGAGCAAGGTGTTCAGGCTGTCGGCGTCGCTGCGAAAGATCGGGTCTTCGCTGGCGCGGTAATGGGCCACCAGGGCTTGCATGTCGCCCTTGAAGAACTGGTTGGCGGTGCCCTGGAACCCTTGCAAGCCGGTCTGTGCCTCGATCAGGTGTGCCTCGACCCGCTTGGCGTAATCATTGATGAAGCCCGGCACCTGGACCCCAACCAACAGGCCCACCGCGAACAACACCAGCCGTAGATAACTGAGCAACATAACGTGACGTCCTTATTCGGTCCGGCCGTGGCTGACACATTCGCCGCGTCGCCACAGGCTCCATTGGCCCGGTTCGTAGCGGGTCCAGGTTTCGTTTTCGGTCAACGGTTCGGTGGCGATCACCGTCACCACGTCGTTGGGCGTGGTTTCAGCCTGGAAATCGACAATCACATCCACATCCTTGAGCCGCGCCGGGCCGAACGGCGCGCGACGGGTGATCTGGGCCAGTTTGGTCGAGCAATAGCAGAACAGCCAGTCGCCATCGCTGAGCAAGCAGTTGAACACGCCTTTGCTGCGGTATTCGGCGCAGGCCTCGATCAGCGCCGGTAGCAATTGTTCCACCTCCACCGGTTCGGGGAAGGCCTGGCGCACGCGGTTGAGCAGATCGCAGAAGGCCGCTTCGCTGTCGGTATCGCCCACCGGGCGGTAGAAGCTCACGCCCGGCTGGAAATCGGCGAGTTGGCCGTTGTGGGCAAAACACCAGTTGCGGCCCCACAACTCACGCACGAACGGGTGCGTATTGGACAAGCAGACCTTGCCCACGTTGGCCTGGCGAATGTGCCCGATCACCACTTCGCTCTTGATCGGATAGCGCTGCACCAGGTTCGCCACTTCCGATTCGCTGCTGGCGGCCGGGTCCTGGAACAGGCGCAGGCCACGGCCTTCATAGAAGGCGATGCCCCAACCGTCCCGGTGCGGCCCGGTCTTGCCTCCGCGCTGCATCAGCCCGGTGAAGCTGAACACGATGTCGGTCGGCACATTGGCGCTCATGCCCAATAACTCACACATGCTCGAACTCTCGCTTCAAGGGGCAGGCCCGGTTACAGGCGCGGTTCGATACGCGAACGCTGGGGGTTGCTCGGCACGGGCGGGCGACCGTAACGGTCATCACCGGCCACGCCAAATGGCGGCTCGTCCTCCGGCTCATCGGCCGCGGCGGCGGCTTTTGCGGCGGCGGCCCGTTCCTTGCGAGCGTTGGCGGCCCGCTCGATGGGGAAGCGGATCAGCACCAAAATGAAGTAGAGGCCGAAGGCGATCATGCCGTACATGAGCAGATCGGAAGCCGCCCGCCAGACGTTGTTGCCGACTTTGAACAGCACGTCCAGGGCAACAATGGCCAGGGCCGGGGCGACCTTGTCCTTCACCGGATCAACGATGGTCGGGCAAAACAGCAACACCGCCAGCAGCAACCGCAGCGGTTCGCGCAACCAGCGCCACATCCAGCGGGTCATGCGCATCCACACCAACAGGCAGCCCAGGGCGGCGAAGGCGTAGAGGCCCCAGGCGATCAGATAGTCATTCTCGGTCATGGTGTCCATGGCAAGGCAGGCAAAGAGACGCTTATAGTAACGGCTTTTCGCTCGTCAGGCTGCCCCGGCATCTGGCGAATGGCCTGTGTGGTTGATTCTGTCCAGGCCATGTGTCCCTTTTCGTACAACGTTCGAGAGCCTTTCATGTCCCTATCTGCCCACGTTTCCAACGCCCCGATTGCCCGCAGGGACGCCGGTGTTGATCCATACGCCTGGCTGCAGGAACGCGACACCGACGCCGTGCTCGACTACCTCAAGGCCGAAAACAGCTACCAGGAGGCGCAACTCGCCGACCAGGCCGAACTGCGCGAAACCCTGTTCCAGGAGATCAAGGGGCGGATTCTCGAGACCGACTTGTCACTGCCCTCGCCCTGGGGCCCGTACCTGTACTACACCCGTACCACAGCCGGTGACGAATACCCGCGTCACTACCGCTGCCCGCGTCCGGCCGATGACAGCCTGAGCGTGGATGAAAGCCGTGAACAACTGCTGCTGGACCCGAACGTGCTGGCCGGCGGTGGCTTCTTTTCCCTGGGCGCCTTCAGCATCAGCCCCGACCACCAGCGCCTGGCCTACAGCCTGGACACCACGGGCGATGAGATCTACACCCTGTTCGTGAAGGAATTGTCCAACGACAAGGTCAGCGAACTGTCCTTCACCGATTGCGACGGCAGCATGACCTGGGCCAACGACAGCCTGACGCTGTTTTTTGGCGAGTTGGACGACACTCATCGCCCCCACAAACTCTGGCGCTATCGCCTGGATGGCACGGCCGCCGAAGAAGTGTTCCATGAGCCAGACGGGCGTTTTTTCCTGCATTGCTACCGTTCCAGCTCAGAAAAGCAGTTGATCCTGTCCCTGGGCAGCAAGACCACCAGTGAAATCTGGGTGCTGGACGCCGCGCACCCGCAGCGCCCCTTTACCTGCCTGGCGCCCCGCGTGGAAAACCATGAATACGACGTCGACCACGGCCTGCTCGATGGCCAATGGACCTGGTTGATCCGCAGCAACCGTGACGGGATCAATTTCGCGTTGTACCAGGCCGCCGACACCGGCGTGGCGCCGACCGAGGCCGACTGGCAGAACCTTATCCCCCACAGCGACACGGTGATGATCGACGGCCTGAGCCTGAACGCCGGGGCCATGACCTTGAGCCTGCGCGAAGGCGGCCTGCCCATCATCGAGGTACACCCGCAAGGCTTGCCGGCCTATCGGGTGCAACTGCCGGATGCGGCCTACAGCCTGCATGTGCAGAACAGCCTGGAATTCGTCAGCGATCGCATCCGCCTGCGCTACGAGGCCCTGAACCGTCCCGCGCAGATCCGCCAGTTGGACCTGGCCAGCGGCGCACAGGTCGTGCTCAAGCAAACCCCGGTGCTGGGGCCGTTCGATGCCGATGCCTACGTCAGCCAGCGGCTCTGGGCGACGGCACCGGACGGCACCCAGGTGCCCATCAGCCTGGTGGTCAAGCGCGAAGCCCTCGGCCAGCCGGTACCGCTGTACCTGTACGGCTACGGTGCCTATGGCGAGAGCCTCGACCCGTGGTTTTCCCATGCGCGGCTGAGCCTGCTCGACCGCGGCGTGGCGTTTGCCATCGCCCATGTGCGCGGCGGCGGTGAGCTGGGGGAAGCCTGGTATCGCGCCGGCAAGCAGGAACACAAGCACAACACGTTCAGCGACTTCATCGCCTGCGCCGAACATTTGATCAGCAACGGTTTCACCACCGCCGAGCAACTGGCAATCAGCGGCGGCAGCGCCGGTGGCCTGCTAATCGGTGCGGTGCTCAATCAACGCCCGGAGCTGTTCAAGGTTGCGATTGCCGAGGTGCCGTTCGTCGACGTGCTCAACACCATGCTCGACCCGGACTTGCCGCTGACCGTCACCGAATACGACGAATGGGGCAACCCAGAGGAGCCGGACGTTTATGATCGGATCCGAGCCTACGCCCCGTACGAAAACGTCAGCGCCCAGGCCTACCCGGCGCTGCTGGCGATCGCCGGTTACAACGACAGCCGCGTGCAGTACTGGGAAGCGGCCAAGTGGGTGGCGAAATTGCGGGCCACCAAAACCGACGACAACCCCCTGCTGCTCAAGACCGAACTGGGCGCCGGCCATGGCGGAATGAGCGGGCGCTACCAGGGATTGCGTGACGTAGCGCTCGAATATGCATTTGTCTTGAAGGTTTTGGGGGTGGTCTGAGGAACTCTGGGGGATGGCCGGGTCTTAGCTCCATGCGCCGGGCCCAGATAAACCCCAGTCCAATGTAGGAGCAAGACTTTGTGGGAGCAAGGCTTGCCCGCGATACAGGCGACTCAGTTCTGTCTGTCAGATCAAGCTGATGCCATCGCGGGCAAGCCTTGCTCCCACAAGAGTCTGTCCCAGAGGTCTGCTTACACCCGGGCCAAACTGAACCTGCAACAAACACAAGAAAAAGACCGTGCCAACATGTCAGAACCGACCTTACTGAACAAAGAAATCCGCGACTGGTTGATGGACTGCGGTCTGTTCGACCAGTTGCTGCCTGTCGACTTCGCCGCGGCGTCGGGCTATTTCAGCATCAGCGCCATCGCCGAGGGCGAAGCGATTTTCCGCGAGGGTGATGCCGGCAGCTTCATGTGCATCATCCACACCGGCCAGGTGGCCGTGCAGAAAACCGGCCCCGACGGCCAACCCGTGACCATCGCCACGCTGCGCAGCGGCCGGGCATTCGGCGAAATGGCCGTGCTCGACGGCGAACGGCGCTCGGCCAGTTGCATCGCTGCCAGCAATTGCCAGTTGCTGAACCTGGGCAAGGACTCCCTGGAAAAAATGCTCAACGACGCCCCCAAGATCGCCGCCAAGATCATCCGCGCCCTCGCCGTCTCCCTGTCCAAGCGCCTGCGCATGGCCGATGGGCAGTTGTTGTCGCAGCAGGTCTGATCGCAACCATTAAATCTAGCTGGAGTTTCCCTGTGGGAGCGAGCTTGCTCGCGATAGCGGTCTCTGCGGCAACATCAATGCTGACTGACCCGACGCCATCGCGAGCAAGCTCGCTCCCACAGGGTTTCGTTATCCTACCCCCCCGGCGACTTGGCCTTCACAGGCTTGGGTTCCATGCCCGGTATCGGCTGGTCCTTGGGTGGCTTGGGCATTTCGATCGGTGGCAGCAAGGGCGGCCCGCCGCTTCCGGGGCCAGCCTTGGGCACCCCGTTGGGCGTGACCGGCGGATAGGGCATGGGAGTGGCGGTGCCAGGCGCCCCGGGGATGCTGGGCGGGTTGACCGGAATCGTCGGTTGTTGAGCCTGGGCGCAACTTATTGAGAGCGCCGCCAGGGCAATGGCCGTTAGAATGATGCACTTCATCAATGGCTCCGTGGCTATTGTCTGCTTTAAGGCTAGTCGTTACCGCGCGGTTTGCCCTCCTACGAGATTTCCATGAAACGTTTCGTTCTGCTCGACACCACACCCATCCCTGATAACGGCGGTGCCCTGTGCCTGTTCGAGTACGGCGAAGACTTCGTCATCAAGATCCAGGGCGGTGACGGCGGGCAGTTGATGAACACCCGCATGCACGGTTCCGAAGATGCCCTGGCAGAGATTCCTTGCCGCAAGGTCGCCGGTCGTCCCGGCTCGCGCGTGCTGATCGGCGGCCTCGGCATGGGCTTCACCCTCGCCTCGGCCCTCAAGCACCTGGGCAAGACCGCCGAAGTGGTGGTGGCCGAACTCGTGCCCGGCGTGGTGGAGTGGAACCGTGGCCCCCTGGGTGAAAAGGCCGGGCGACCGTTGTCGGACCCGCGCACAGTCATCCGCATGGAAGACGTGGCCAAGGTGCTGCAAGCCGAACCCCAGGGTTTCGACGCGATCATGCTCGATGTCGACAACGGCCCGGAAGGCCTGACCCAGAAAGCCAACAGTTGGCTGTATTCGGCGGGAGGCCTGGCCGCCTGCGCCAAGGCCCTGCGGCCCAAAGGCGTGCTGGCGGTGTGGTCGGCCAGCGCTGACCGGCAGTTTTCCGACAAGCTGAAGAAGGCCGGCTTCAAGGCCGAAGAGGTGCAAGTGTTCGCCCATGGCAACAAAGGCACCCGCCACACCATCTGGATTGCCGAGAAGCTCAAGGGCTGAGCTAAACTCTGTCCAACCGTCATCAGTCTTTTTCTACAAAGGTGAACCCATGAGTTCGTCAACGCCACCGTCCAACACCGCCAAGCTGGACCGCATCCTCGCCGATGCCCAGCGCGACCGGGAGATGGGCTACCGCGACAAAGCCCTGAAAATGTACCCCCATGTCTGTGGCCGCTGCGCCCGTGAGTTTTCCGGCAAGCGCCTGAGCGAACTGACCGTTCACCACCGCGACCACAACCACGACAACAACCCGCAGGACGGTTCCAACTGGGAACTGCTGTGCCTGTACTGCCACGACAACGAACACTCGCGCTACACCGACCAGCAATACTTCGGCGACGGCTCCCTGAGCACCCCGAAAATCGCCAAGGCGACCCACAACCCCTTCGCCGCACTGGCCGGGTTGATGAAGAAGGACGAGTAATCGTCATCACCAAAAAATCTTTACAGACTGCAAGGCCGTCATCGCGAGCAAGCTCGCTCCCACATTGGATTTTCGGCGTTCACAAAATCTGTGGGAGCGAGCTTGCTCGCGATGGCGATCAACAAACACCACACATCTCGAAACTGACCACCCTCCCCCATTCCCCGTATAATCGCGCCTTTTCCCCAAAGGCACCCCGCCCGTGGCCAACAAACGCTATAGCTGCATCGGTCTGTTCAACCCCAAGTCACCGGAAAACGTCGGTTCGGTCATGCGTGCCGCCGGCTGCTACGGCGTGGCGTCGGTGTTCTACACCGGCAAGCGCTATGAGCGTGCCGCCGACTTCGTCACCGACACCAAGAAAGTCCACTACGACATCCCGCTGATCGGTATCGACGACCTGAAGAAAATCCTGCCCCTGGGCTGTGTGCCGGTGGCCGTGGAGCTGGTGGAAGGCGCTCGCCCACTGCCCGAATACACCCACCCCGACCGGGCGCTGTACATTTTTGGCCCGGAAGACGGTTCACTGGACAAGGACATTCGCGATTGGTGCGAGGACGTGGTGTACATCCCCACCACCGGCTGCATGAACCTGGCCGCCACCGTCAACGTCGTGCTGTATGACCGCATGGCCAAAGGCAACAACACCCGTTCGGGGCCGCAATTCCGCTGATCGGTGCAACATTCGATTGAACAAGGCAATCGCTCGGGCAGTCAGTTTTATACCAATCCCCACACTGGAGACAGATCATGAGCGATAACAATCCGTTCGAGCCGATTGAGACCACCCCTTTCCAATCCCATCCGCCGCAAAACGTGCAGGGTTGGGAACGCATTGGCTCACTGGCCGGCGGTGTGCTGATGATGGGCAAGGGTTTGCGCCGTGGCGGTGTGGTCGGCCTGGCTCAACTGGCGATCGGCGGCATGGCGCTGGCGCGGGGGATCACTGGGCATTGCTCGGCCAAGGCCTTGTTGGAAAAGAATCGGCAGAACCTCAGCAACGCCCGCGCCCGCATCGAACAGGCCGGCGATGAGCTGAGCCGCCTGAAGGCCAATGCCGAGGCGGCGACTGGCACGGCTACGGTGACGGGGAATGATTCGTTGGATTCGCCCAAGGTTGGGCTCTGATTTTTGCAGTGCCGCTGATGGCCTCATCGCGGGCAAGCCTTGCTCCCACAGATACGATGCAACACCTGTGGGAGCAAGGCTTGCCCGCGATAGCGATATTACTGAAGTAACTTGGTATCCAGCACAGTAGAAGCCCCACCCAGGACGCTCTCACTGAGCTGCACAAACTCCTTGGTATCCACTGTCTCCAGCCGCATCGCCCCCTGCAATACATCATCCAGCGAACGCTTGTTGCGGGTTTTCAGGCGAATCTCGCGGTCCAGTTCCTGCAATAGCAACACCGCCTTGGCCACCGCCGCGGGGCTGATCTGTTCGCCGCGCAGGGTGGTGACGCCCTTGCTGTCGCGGGCGAGCCGGTCATTGAGGGTCTGATAACGCTCATCGCTCAGGCCACCAGCGCGGCGCAGCAGTTCGATGGCGTAGTACTCGGTCAGCCCCTCGCTGATCCAGTCACTGCGATCATGATCATTGACCCGGGCCAGCGCCTGCACCAACTCCCGCAACAACGGGCTACTGCCCCGCTCGCTGACCAGCGGCGGACGGCTGTGCAGGTAGATCGAGTCGTGACCGGCCTGGGCGCCACGCCACAGCGGATCGCCAGCGCCGACAATCAGCAACTTGGCCGGATGGCGCGGCACCAGCGCTTGTACCTGCGGCCAGACGAACGTCAGCAGCGTCAGCACATCCATCCGGCGCATGCCCTGGCCCTGGGGCGAGGCCACCGTCACCTCGGTTTCGCCCAGGCGGGTGCGGCGGCTGCCCAGTTTGCCGGCGAGCATCCAGCCCGTGGGGCGGTCGAACAGGCGCGAGGGGTTGTCGATGCGAAAGCGTTGCTTGCCGATGCGCGGCCAGGGCGTCTCGATGCTTTTCCAGCCATTAGGCAATTCAACTTCAAGACGGGCCACCAGTTCGACGCCGTCCTGCTGGTCGAGCTTGGCCGACGGCACCAGGTCGTCGCCGCGCAGCAACGCCCAAGTCGGGGTCATGCGGGTTTCGAAGGTGGCGTTCTTGCGCGTATGGCTGATGCGCACGCGGTAGCTCAGGCTGGCCTTGTCGGCTGCCGGCCGCCAGACACCTCGCGCCTCTTTGCCGGGGGTGAGTTGCCATTGGCCGTCGGCCTTGAAATCGCTGTAGCGACTGCCGTCGCCGAGGTCGAAATCCAGGCTGCGCACCGCCGAACCCCGGGCCAGGGTCAGGGTCAGGCGCACCTCGGCCTGATCGCTCTGGGGCAACAGGTGCACGTGATAATCCAGATCGACTTTCTGCGCCGCCCACAGCGGCCCGCACATCGCCAGCAGCCCGGCGGCCAGCACCCGTTTCAATCCTGCAGCCATGGGTTCTCCCTGGGGCGCGCCGCCCGACGGCTCAGCCGGCGCGGAAAATCAGATGATCTTCCCAATCGTCTTCCGGCACGCTGCCTTCGGCCAGCATACGCCCGGACTGGGAAATGCGTTCGTGGTGCACGGCATCGCGATCACCGCAGACCAGGTGGTGCCACAACGGCAAGTCCTTGCCCTCGCTGACCAGCCGATAACCGCAGGTCGGCGGCAGCCATTTGAACTCATCGGCCTTGCCCGGCGTGAGCTGGATGCAGTCGGGGACAAAGTCGCGGCGGTTGGGATAGTCGGTGCACTGGCAGGTTTTCAGGTCCAGCAGTTTGCAGGCGATGCGCGTGTAGTAGACGCTATTGTCGTCTTCGTCTTCGAGTTTTTGCAGGCAGCACAGGCCACAGCCGTCGCACAGCGATTCCCATTCCTGCAGATCGAGCTGATCGAGGGTTTTGCGTTTCCAGAACGGTTCGACTTTGGCGGCCATGGCTCAAGCATCAACATCAAGTGGTGAAAAGGCCGACAGTCTAGTGCCCGGGCCCCTTCAGGCCAAGCATTGGCGACTGTCGGTAGGCAGGGACTTGTCAGGCCGGGCGGCGGGACGTAGGTTGTTTCATCGACTTTCCAAACCCCAATCAGGTAAGCCCATGAGTGCCAACCCCCGCATTGCCGATTACGCGATTCACCCTCAATTCATCGAACGCTGGTCGCCCCGTGCCTTTACCGGCGAGACCATTGCCGAAGAAACCCTGCTGGGCTTCTTCGAAGCTGCACGCTGGGCGCCGTCGGCGTACAACTCCCAGCCGTGGCGTTTCCTGTATGCGCGCCGCGACACGCCGAATTGGGAGCGTTTCCTGGGCCTGCTCAATGAATTCAACCGCGGCTGGGCCCAACACGCCTCGGCACTGGTGATCGTTATTTCGAAAACCACCTTCGCCGTGCCCGGCGCCACCGAAGAAACCCCAGCGCAGAGCCACACCTTCGATACGGGTGCGGCCTGGGGCCACCTGGCGCTGCAAGCCAGCCTCAGCGGCTGGCACACCCACGGCATGGCCGGGTTCGACCAGGAGTTGACCCGCAAGGAACTGAAGATCCCGGAAGGCTACGCCCTGCACGCCGCCGTGGCGATTGGCAAGCTGGGGGACAAATCGACACTGGCCGAGTACCTCCAGGCCCGCGAAACCCCAAGCTCGCGCCGGCCGTTGAGCGAACTGGTGGCAGAAGGCGACTTCAGCCTGTAACCCCATTTTATGGCCGTTGGAGACCCACTGTGGGAGCGAGCTTGCTCGCGATGGCGGTGTATCAGTCGGCATCGATGTAGCTGATCTGACGCTATCGCGAGCAAGCTCGCTCCCACAGTTTGATCTGTGGCGAACGCACTTCTTGTGCCCGCTGGAGACCCACTGTGGGAGCGAGCCTGCTCGCGATGGCGGTGTCTCAGTCGGCATCGATGTAGCTGACCTGACGCTATCGCGAGCAAGCTCGCCCCCACAGTTTGATCTGTGGCGAACGCATTTCTTGTGCCCGCTGGAGACCCACTCTGGGAGCGAGCTTGCTCGCGATGGCGGTGTCTCAGTCGGCATCGATGCAGCTGACCTGGCGCTATCGCGAGCAAGCTCGCTCCCACAGTTTGATAGGGGTTAGCTTCAGTAGCCCCGGGTGAAGTCCACTTCCCCGCGCAGTGCTTCGCCCGCCTGGTAGGCCCGCAGGTTTTCCAGGAACAACTGCACCATCATCGGTGGCGAGGTCGGTGCCGAGCTGTGGCCGGTCAGCAGCAGGCCCCAGGCGGTCCAGAAGGGGTGGCGCTGCGGCAGCGGCTCCTGGCGGCAGACGTCGATCACCGCACCGGCCAGGTGCCCTTCCTTCAGGGCTTGCACCAGGTCCGCATCCACTACCGCCACGCCGCGACCGACGTTGATGAACAACCCGGTCGGCTTGAATTGCTTGAACAGCGCCGCGTCGTACACATCATGGGTATCGGGGGTGTTGGGCAGCAAATTGATCACGTAATCCGCCTCGCCCACCAGGCGTGGCAGATCCTTCAGCGCCCCGACCTCGATGAACGGCGCCAACGCCCGGGCTTCGCGGGCAACGCCGTACAACTGCACACCGAACGGCACGAGGAACTGCGCCACACGCTGGCCGATATCACCGGTCCCGACAATCAATACCTTGCGCCCGGCCAGGCCTTGCCCCTGGCGGTTATCCCACTTGCGCTCGACCTGGCTGACCAGACGTGCCAGCACCTCGCGCTCATGGCCGAGCATGTAGGTCAGCACGTACTCGGCCATCAGTTGGCCGAAAATACCCACCGCACGGGTCAGGCGGTAATTGCGCGTCAAGCCTTCGGCCAGCAACGGCGTGATACCTGCCCAGGTCGATTGCAGCCAGCTGGGTCTATGGCCTTGACGCAACAGGGTCGCCAGCAGATCAGGCTGGCCGAGCCAGACCGGGCAATCGGTGGCCAGTCGTGACAATTCGGCGGAGTCGCCGCTGGTCAGCACTTCAATATCGGGTGCCGCCTGACGCAGAAGCTGGGCGTACACCGGGTGGTCGTGTTCGGCAATCAGAACGCGCATGAATCAAACCTTTCAAAAACAGTGCAGACAACCGCCGACAGAGTGTCGCTCCATCCATACGATCGTCGTCAATAAACCATTCCAGTGTTTTCCAGAGGCACCCAGAACAGGTGCCTCAGAGACCGTCAGACCGGGTCGTTGCGGCGCAACAACTCTTCGGGCAAATGCTCGATGTACTCGTCTTCGGCCGGCGGCATTTGCAAGTGATAGCCCTGGGTGTCGAGGTTTTCCAACACCTTGTTGATGTCCTCCCGGGACAGCGCCCGTTCGGGGCTCAGGACCAGGTCGAAGGCATGGATCGCCTTGCCAAAGGCGGCCATCAACGGCTCAGGTACACGCTCCAAGGCATCGCTCTTGAGCACATACAGGTACATCTCGTTTTTCTTCGAGCTTCGATAGATGGAGCAGATACGTTTCAAGGCTGTTCTCCGGCAGTGGCCAGGCTGTCGAGCAGCGCCTGGCCCATCAATTCGCGGCGCCAGCCACGCAGCGAATCGGGCAATTGGTAAGGGCCCTCGGGGAAGCCGCTCTTGATCAGCGCTTCGAGGGTTTTCTTGCGCAGCATCAGCTCCGGGGCGATTTCCAGGCGCTCGGCTTCAGCCTGCCCCAGCGCCCGCAGACGCTTGACCAGGGCCGAGGCCTCGATGGGCAATGGCTCGGCCACGGCCGGTGGCCATTGCTCGGGCGGCACGCTGGCGGCGCGCTGGATCAGGTCCAGCAGAAACTGGCCGTCCTGGCGCACGGTGCGCGGGTGCATGTCTTCGATCTTCGCCAACGCGCCGAGGTTATCCGGCTGGGTACGGGCCAGGGGCCACAGCGAATGCTCGCGAATGATGCGATTGCGCGGCAGGTCACGGGCCCGCGCCTCACGTTCGCGCCAGGCGCACAGCTCGCGCAGCACGGCCAATTGGGCGCGGGACAGTTTCCAGGCGAGCTTGGCCTCGCGGTAGACCTCGTACGGGTCGATCTCGCGACGCAGGTTGGCCACCAGTTCGGCGCCGTCTTCCAGGACCCAACGGTATTTTTCGTCGGAAAGCTTCGGGCGCAGCAGTACGAAAACTTCTGCCAGGTGCACGGCATCCTCTGCCGCATAGCTGATCTGTGTCTCGGACAGGGGCCGTTGCAGCCAGTCGGAACGGGTCTCGCCCTTGGGCAACTCGATACCCAGCACTTCCTGCACCAGCCGCGAATAGCCCATGGAGAAACCCAGGTTCAGGTAGGCGGCGGCCAATTGCGTATCGAACAGCGGCGCAGGCAGGCTGCCTGTCAGGCGCAGCAGCACTTCAAGGTCTTCGCTGCAGGCGTGCAACACCTTGAGCACCGCCGGGTTTTCCAGCAGTGCGGCCAAGGGTTGCCAATTGTCGATGGTCAAGGGGTCGATCAGGTAGGCACGCTTGCCGTCGCCGATCTGCAATAAACCGGCAATAGGGTAAAAAGTGTCGACCCGCATGAATTCGGTGTCGAGGGCGACGAATGGCAACTGCTGCCACTCGGCGCAAAACTGACCGAGGCTATCGTTGTCGCGAATCCAGTGAATATCGATGGCCACACGGCTCTCCCTTGAAGAATGGCGCGCAGTATATATCGCCGCCGGCGATTGCGAGCATCCATAGAGCAGCAGCCTAAGAGAAATCGCCTGCGAAAAAGCAAGAATAGTCCTACATCAGGACTTAACCGGTCTTACGCAATACATAAACACGCGTCAGCGCGAAACCGGGCAGGAAATCCTGATACCAGAGCACGTTAAAACCGGCCTGGCGAAACTCGGCTTCGAGATCGGCCTTGTCGGCCAGGCTTCGTTGCGGCGCCTGGCCGATCTTGAGGCGTCCTTCGATTTGCACCGAAACGATCACCGTGTCGCGACTGACCCGATGAAATTCGCGCAACAGCGCCAGGCGATGCTCGCTGGCGCTGACGTGGCGAAACAGTTGCAGACAACAAATACAATCCACCGCGTTGGCCGACAGCCCAATGGTGAACGCTGAACTCGGGAAGGTCTTGACCCTTTGGAGCAACGCGCCGCCATGGTGGGTGAGCGCATGTTCGAGCATGTCCGGCGACGGGTCCGCCGCCAGGATCACCCGGTTGGCGTGCTCGGCCAGCACCGGCCAGAACCGTCCCGCGCCACAGGCCACATCCAGCACCAACCCGGGCTCGCCCGCCACCTTCAGGGCGTTGCGCACCATGTGCTCGTCGCGCCAGAACGCCAGGCGCAACCGTCGAGGCGCCGGCCGACAGCAGACCTGCGCATGTTCCTGGTCATGCTGCCTGGCGAACTCAAGCTCGACGGTGGATGGGGGTAGCCCGGACATACGAACGGCTCTTGGGATTGGATGGATGACAGGTTAAACAACGCTGCGTGAAAAAAAGGTCCAGGTCATCACTCTCGGGCCAGGACACCGTCAATCACCGCACCGCGGCAGTTGGCGAACAGGTCCAGGTCCCGGTTGTAGACCTGGCTGTTGACTTCCAGCAGCCCGAGCATCGAGTGAAACAGGTTGTCCTGGCTCAAGGGCTTTTGCCGACTCAGTTGCAGGCAATGGGTGTCGACCGAAAAAGACTTCTGATAACTGTCGGAAAACCAGGCAAGCATCGCCACGTGTTTCTGTTGCTCCGGGGCGAGCATGTAGGGCGTGCCATGGAGAAACAGGTTGTATTCGCCCAGGGACTCGCCATGGTCCGACAGGTACAGCATGGCCGTGTCGACCTTGTCCTGGTTGGCCCGCAGCAGATCGATCAGGGTCGAGAGCACATGATCGGTGTACACCAGCGTGTTGTCGTAGCCGTTGACGATGCTCTCGCGGCTGCAATTGTTCAGCGCGTTGCTTTCGCACACCGGGGTGAAATGCTCGTATTCCTTGGGATAGCGCTTGAAGTATTCCGGCCCGTGGCTACCCATCTGGTGCAGCACCAGCACCGTGTCCTTGTCGAGCGTGTCGATGAAATGCTGCAAACCCTGGAGCAGGATTTCGTCACGGCATTCGCTGCTCGCACACAGGTTTGGATCCTTCAGATTGCTCACATCCTGCACGGTGACCCGGTCGCAGGTGCCCTTGCAGCCAGACTGGTTGTCCCGCCAGATCACCTCCAGCCCGGCGCGCTTGAGCACGTCCAGCAAACCCTCTTCATTCTTGGCGATGCTGGCGTCGTAGTTCTTGCGCCCCATGTTGGAAAACATGCAGGGCACCGACACGGCGGTTTCAGTGCCGCAGGAATGCACGTCGGTGAAGGCGATCAGGCCGGCCTCTTTGTTCAGTGTCGGTGTGGTATCGCGGTTATAGCCGAGGATGCCGAAGTTCTCGGCCCGGGCACTCTCGCCCACCACCAGTACGGTCAGGGATTTGCGGCTGTGGGTTTGCCAGGCAGGGTTACGGCTCGCGTCCTCGCCCAGCGCGATGAACGGCCGCTTGGCCGACGCGACCTGCTCACGCAAGTAGCCGAACGAAGCACCGATGTAATTGCTCGGTACGACCATCAAGCGCAACTCGTGGTGGTTGCGAAACAACGAAGACAGGCCTTGGTAGTTGGCCAGTGCGACCATGCCAATCACCGCGGCCGAGGCCACACCGACCAGCAACTTACTTAATAACTCTTTGGGCCAGCGACGGTAGCTGATCGGGGTCTTGAACAATAACCAGCAAGGCAGCACCCCCAATAACCCGAGGTAGATAAATAACTTCAGCGACAACAGATCGCGGACTTCCGTGGCATTGGTTTCAGCAAAGTTGCGCAACATGCCCGCATCGATCAATACGCCGTATTGGGCCATGAAATACGCCACGCCAGCACTGATCAGGAACAACAGCATCAGCACGGGCTTGAGCAGCGGACGGAAGGCCACGAGCGTCAACACCAGGTTGAACGCGCAGAAAATCATCAGGCCAAACGCCACGCACATCAGCAGGCCACGAGCGTCAGCCGTGGTGATCGCCAGCAAGTGTTGCCAGAGAACGAGATTGAAACCCACTAACAAAAAGGCACTGGCGGCCAGTGTCACCCACTCGGGGCGCACGGCTTTAATGGTCAGCATGATGGTTGACGATTTCCTGAAAGTTGCTCTTTGAAAAAGAAGTGCCGCAGGAAAATGTGAAAAATTCATTTCCTACGGCAGCACAAACTTTAGGTAGCCCACCATCAATTTTTCGTGAAAAAGTTGCTACTAAATAATTATTTAAGAAACCGCTGGCCAGCCGGTTTCAGGCCTGATGCAGGTACCAGCGCCAGTCCTGCTCCCCGACTTCCCCCATGAACTGACGGTATTCGGCGCGCTTGACCGCCAGATAAACGCCAAGAAACTCATCGCCAAACGCTTCCCGGGCCCAGGTCGATGCCTCGAGGGCACGCAGGGTGGTGAGCCAGTCGGTGGGCAACAGCTCGCTCGCCTGGGCGTAACCGTTGCCTTCGACAGGCTTCCCGGGGTCGCACTGTTCACGTAGGCCACGATGAATGCCGGCCAGTATCGCCGCCGCAGCCAGGTAAGGGTTGGCATCGGCGCCGCAGATACGATGCTCGATGTGCCGCGAGAACGCCGGGCCGCCCGGTACCCTCAGGCTCACCGTGCGGTTGTCCACGCCCCAGGTCGCCGCCAGTGGTGCGTAGCTGTTGCTTTGGAATCGCCGGTAGGAGTTGGCGTTCGGACAAAACATCAACAGCGAATCGAGCAGGGTATCGAGCATCCCACCCACTGCCTGGCGCAACAGCGGCGTGCCGTCGGCGGCGTCACTGGCAAACAAATTGTGACCATCGCGGTCCGCCAGGCTGACATGCATGTGCATGCCGGAGCCCGCCAAGTGATCGAACGGCTTGGCCATGAAACAGGCCTGCATGCCGTGCTTGTGGGCCACGCCCTTGACCAGTCGCTTGTAGCGCACCGCTTCATCCATGGCTTGCAAGGCATCGCTGCGGTGTTCAAGGGTGATCTCCACTTGTCCCGGTGCGTATTCGGAAATGGCGGTCCGGGCCGCAATGCCTTGCAGCTTGCACGCAGCGTACAGGTCGGCCAGGAACGGCTCGATCTGCTCCAGCTCGCGCAAGCCATAGACCTGGGTAGCACGCGGTCGGCCACCGTCGGCGTCCCGCGCCGGTTGTGGCCGGCCTTGGCTGTCGCGTTGCGCGTCCAGCAGATAGAACTCCAGCTCCGCCGCCATCACCGGGTAATAGCCGTCGGCCTGCAAGGCCTCGATCACCTGGCTGAGCAGATAACGTGGATCAGCGATGGTCGCTGGCATGCCCTCCTGGGGATGCATGCTGACCTGCACGGCGGCCGTGGGAATCAATCGCCACGGCATGCGCTGCAAGCTGCCGCTGAGGGGATAGGCACGGCAATCGATGTCACCGACGTCCCACACCAGCCCGGAATTTTCCACATCATCGCCATTGACGGTCAGCCCGAGAATCGTACTGGGCAGTGGCCGGCCACTTTCGAAAACCGCCAGCAATTCGTCCCGATGCAACAACTTGCCCCGGGGCACGCCGTTGTTGTCGAGGATGAACAGCTCGAACAGTTCGATATCAGGGTTCTGCGCAAGGAACACCTCGGCGTGTTGCACGGGTGCGAAAGAAATCTTGGCAAGGCTCATGAGAAGGCTCGTATTTCCATGTCGGACGGGCGACAAGGCACCGTCAGTCTGTGCTCGCCATTGAGCGAGCACTGCGAATGATCAACAGGTAATACGAGTATCTGGAGGACGGGCGTGACGGCAATGCCAGAGCGCCCAAAAGGCCAGCTCGGAGGGCAACGCATTGAGGGTTGGGGCCATGGCAGGCGTGAACCGGCCGACCGGATCGACCGCGGCAGATGAGGGGTATTGGAATGCCAGGGGCCAACCGTCCATGAGCGCATCACAGGAAACACATCGGACAAGCGTCCCATGGCACCCAGGGAGGTTAAACCTGGATTTGATGGAGCTTGGATCGCAGCTAACTAAACATAGGCAAACCAAACAGTCGTTGATCAACACGTCGTGTTCCCTACATTATCTGTCCCGTTCCCGACCATGAAAGCGCCTGCCTGGCATTCTCTTGGCACGTTCGTTCCGTTAGGATCGTCAGCCTGGTTTGCGCAAAATCCGCGCAAGGAGCACAGCGAGAGACAGAACGGATGCTGAACAGTAACTCCCTCAGAAAGCTCGACATGCAAGACCTCATGGTGTTTAGCGCCGTGTACGAGCAAAGCAGTGTCACCGGCGTGTCCGAGGCATTGTGCGTCAGTCAGTCAACCGTCAGTTATTGCCTCAAGAAACTGCGAACCTGCTTCGAAGACGAGCTATTCATCAACACCCGCACCGGCATGCGCCCCACCTATAAGGCCGAGGGCATGTACGACCATGTGCGCGCCATTTTGCAAAGCATCAACCTGTGCCATGCCGGTACACCCACATTCGATCCGACCCGGCAAGCCATTACCTTCAATATTTGCGCACCGGAATATTTCGAACAGCTGATCCTGCCGCAACTGCTGCAAGGCTTCGATTACGCCAATCTGCCGGTGGTGGTGAACGTGCACAAGCTCGAAGCCGACATCCCCGCCGAAGAGTTGCGCGACGGCAGCCTGGACCTGGTGATCTGCTTCGGCCCGAACTTCCACAGCAACCATGCCGATTTCAAATCCCGGCAGTTGCTGGAGGAAGACCTGGTTTGTGTCGTGGATAAACGGGCGACGCCACTTGAGCCGCAACTGAGCCTTCAGTCTTTCGTACGGCGTCGACACGTGTTTCCGACGCCCTGGTCGTCAGCGACCAACATGGTGGACGGTTGGCTGTCGCAGCAGGCGCATCAACGCCAGATTGCCGCCCGCGCCAACAGCTACAGTGCCGCACTGAAGATGATCACCGGCACCGACTTCATCCTGACCCTGCCCCGCCGCATCCAGAAACTGCTGGCCAACGAGGCGATCTTCAATCATCACGAAGCGCCCCAGGGCCTGCCGGGGTTCACCCTGAACATGCAGTGGAGCCTGGCCGGCGATCAGGACAGTGCCAACGCCTGGCTGCGCGAACAGATCATCAAGGCCTGCGCCGCCCGCAACACCTGATCGTTATTGACCGATCAAGTCCTTGGCATACGGGCCTCGATCGATGTCGAGGATTTCCACGCACAGTTGCACGCTAACGTCGGCCGGCCATGGCCCCAGTTCCTGGATCACGGCCAGCAGGCTATCGGCCAGCTGCTTCTTGATTTCCGGCGAGCGACCGCTCAGCAAGGCCAGCTTCACGTGCACGAAGCCCCGCTCGCCCAGCCCCGTGCCCACCCGGAAAGTCTCGAGCTTCACGGCCCGGCTCTTGATGTCCAGCTCGGCAGCGAATTGACCGGAAGCCACCAACGCATTGTTCAGGCGCAGCAATGCGACATCCGCCTTCAGCTCAGGCAGGTTGGCGGTGTACTCCATGTGCAGGTGAGGCATGTGTTCGACTCCGATTCGAAAATATGACAAGGGGATTTCAGCCGTCACAACCTTACCTCGACTTTAAACGTTGGGGCAGGTTTTGTTTCGCTGCGGGCCGGTGTCAGGGTTGCACCAAGCCCCCACGCTCGCCCATGAAGGCCTCCAACCGCGACCGCAACCAGCGCTCGGCCGGGTCACTGTCGACATGGCTCAGCCAGACCATGGACAAATCCAGGGTCGGGGTCTTGAAAGGAAAGGGTTCGTCGAACAGTTGCCCCGAAGCCGCCATGGCGGCGGCGGTATAGTCCGGCAAGCTGGCGATCAGGTCAGTGCCGGCCAGCAATGCCGGCAATGCGCTGTATTGCGGCACCGACAGCACGACCTGGCGTGTGCGTCCGATCTCGGCCAGCCATTCATCGGCAAACCCGGCAACGTTCGCGGTATGGGACACCAGCACATGAGGCCGCGCGCAATACTCGTCCAGGGTCAGCGGCGTGTCCGACGCATCGGCGCGCAACACGCGGGGCTGGATGTGTCGCAACAATTTGCGCTTGGCGTTGGCCGGCAGCCCGCGCGTCTGGCTGATGCCCACGGTGATGTCGCCTGACGCCAGCAAATCGGGGATGCGCCAGTAATCGACGTGCTGCACCACGAACACGATTTGCGGCGCTTCTTGCCGCAGGCTGCTCAGCAGGGGTGGCAACAGGCCGAACTCGACGTCGTCCGACAGGCCGATGCGAAACGTCATGGTGCTGCTGGTGGGATCGAAATCGTGGGTCAGGCTCAAGGCCACTGACAGCGAATCGAGGGCCGGTGATAGATGCCGGATGATTTCTTCAGCCCGGGCCGTCGGCTCCATGCGGTGGCCGACGCGAATGAACAACGGGTCGTTGAACATCTTGCGCAAACGATTGAGGGCCGAGCTGATGGTCGGTTGGCCCAGGAACAGTTTTTCCGCCACCCGCGTCACGTTACGCTCAAGCATCAGCGTTTCGAAAACCACCATCAGGTTGATGTCGGCCTTGCGCAATTCGTTGCGGTTCATCCACTGCCCTCGATCCTTGATGGGATGCAGTGTAGAAACGCCAGGGGCTGCGCGTCTATGCGCAAAAAGGCTAAGCGCCTGTGTAATACCGTCAAATAAATTGGAAGAGGCACCCTGCTTTTGTGGCGAGGGAGCTTGCTCCCGCGGGGCCGGTCCGACGCTTCGGGCGAAGCGGCCCCAAGATTTTGCGGTTGCTGCGCAACCGAGCGGGAGCAAGCTCCCTCGCCACAATGAAAAAGCCCTACCTCACGATCAGCGACTTCAGCCCCAGCGCCATGACTCGCTCATCCCTCCCCAACCCCAGCGCCTTGGGGCTGATGGCATCGGGCAAATGGAAATGCACGCGCAACGCCCCATCCGCGCCCATCGTTTCACGAATGGCCGGTGTCAGGGGCAGTTCAAGGGTGTTGTCTTGCAGGCGCGTGAACTGCGTCGACAACGCCGCCACACCGTTGATCGAGACGTCCACTCGCTGGCGCGTATGCAGGGGGGGCTGCACGAACGCCGCCGCGTCGATCGAGAGGACGCGCGCTTCTGGCGCAATGCGCAAGACAATCTCAGCCTCGGTCCCTTCCGACCAAGTCCCCCAATCCTCGACGCGTCCCCAGCCGTCGACCAACATCGCGTTGATTCGGCTGAACACCTGGCGCTCGCCGATCTTCACCTGCACATCCAGCGTCTCATCGGCAAGCGGTGGGCATTGGGCACATGACTTCCAACCCGGCGCCAGCACCACGAGGCCATCGATACGGGTCAACAGGTCGGTCTGGCGATTGACGGTCTTCGCCGCCTGAAGCGCGGCGCCAGGGTCGAGGATGTACAGCGAATCCGCTGCATACTCGCCGCTGGCAAGCATCTGCGCGGCGCGGCGCTGGGCTTGTTCGATCTCACGGGTGCCCATGCGTCCCAGGTACACGCCATCGGTTTCCAACCCATGCTTCAGGGCGTATTGGCTGGTCAGCAGCCAATTTTCCGGCTGGTTCTGCGGCAGCAGCGTCCGGACTTTCGAATAATGGCTGGCCGCACTGGCCCAGAACGGATCATTCATGGACGTGGGCCAACTGGAGGCGGCCGGCATCATCCGGCTCTGGCGCAGGCCGGCCCATCCAGCGCGGGTATCCAGGATTTGCACCAGCAGGGCGATGGCCAGCAGACACGCCGCCGCCCGTGGTTTGTTGCCGCGGATCACCAGGAAAATGACGGTAAATACGATGGCGTAGAACACCGGCCAGAACATCCGGCCGGCCGCACGAAAGACGTTTGCCAGGAGTTCAAGGGGTTTGGGCAGCCAGTAATGCATATTCTGCATGCCGATGCCGAGCTTGTTGGTCAGCGCAAACAGCGTCAGCCCGATCAATGCCAACAGCAACAGCCGCCTGTGGCGCACGGCATTCGCCAAACCGGTGTTGCCTTGCAGCAATGCCACGCCGGCGCAGATCGCCAGCAGGAGGACGCCCAAGCCCAGGTAATTGAAACCTTCGTAGTCCCCGGGGCCCTGGGGCATATCGCGCAAGGTGTATGACCAGCCACTGGGGTTGACCAGCGACATCACGTTCAGACGGTACAACCCAAAACCGCCTGCCACGGTCCCGCCACCCACGCTGAAATAACCCGCTTGCCAGCAGCAGAACGCGACCAGCAAAAACAAGCCACCCAGCTCGATCCAGGCATCGCGTCGGGACAACCGGCCCTTGATGGCCTGGCTGGCAAGGTCAGCCAACCAGATCAGCGCCACCATGGCCAACAGGTAGGCATGCACCAACGCTGTCGCGGCCAACAGCACGCCCCAGGCCAGCCGCCGCTTCTGCAAGCCCGGTCGTAGCGCCAGGTACAAGGCCGCCAGGATCAGGAAATGCCCGGACAACGACAGATGCCCGCCCATGCGCAGAAACATCGGCGGCGAGAACACAAACAACCCGGTCCCCAACAGCCTGATCCACAGAGATGGCGTCAGCAGACCGACCAATTTCCAGGCGAACCAGGCTTGCAGGATGAAGCAGGCCAGCAACCACAGGCCAAAATACTGGAACGTCTCGGGCAGCCAGGCACTGAAGGGTTTGAACAGGAACGCCAGCAGCGGGTTGGAGTCGGAAAAAATGATGCCGTTGCCCAATTCCAAACCATAGGAAGGGTTCATGCCCAACGGAAAGGTCCAGGGCGAACTGCGGAAAAACGCCCAGCCCATATAATGGGTCGCCGCATCGCCCTCCCCCAACCAGCCGATGTTCGTCGGATCCAGTACCCGCGGGCCGATCACCAGCAGAAACGCCAGCGCACCCAACAGGATGGGCAACAAGCAAACCCAGTAACGCTCACCACGAACGGTCATCGATACGTCCAGAAATTATGCAGGATGAAGGTGAACACCGGGATAATCAGCGCCACGGCTGCTATGCCCGCCAGGTAATCCAGGCCGACGCGCTGGGCCACCCAGGCCACCAGCATCGCCAGCCCCAACCCGCCGATCGAGACCACCACGAAACGGCCGAGGGTGCGGCCATGCAAGCGGCTGGAAAAGCTCCAGAGGGTGTTGATCAGGTACGACACCACGGTCGCCACGACAAAGGCGAAACCATTGGCCAGTGGCGGGTTCGCCAGGATCAGGTGCACGAACAGCACCGCAGCCACCACATGCACCGTCGTGACGAGCAGGCCGGTCATGGCAAAGCGCAAGGCACGTCGCAGCAACGGCGAGTGCGTCCAGGTCACGGCTTCTGCGCCAGGCAGAACACCGTCAGGCCGGCCATACGATTGGCGCCCATGAACGGACGCTCCAGGCTGCACAGTGACCTCAACACGCCATTGACCAGCGGATGATGCCGCGCAAGCTGCGACTTGGCCGGGGCTCCGGACGCCTTGCGCTGCAACAGGCGCAGGCCGGCGGCAATGGGAAATACCAGGCCGAAGTAATACGCACCTTGCTGGACCTGCAGACCGGCCTGCGCCACGACACTTTCCAGCTGCTTGAGGGTGTAGCGGCGCTTGTGCTCGAGAAAATCATCATGCCCGCTCCAGAGAAACTGGAACGCCGGCACGGTGATCAGGAAACGGCTGCCGGACGGCACTTTGTCGACGTAGGCCTTGAGCAGCCCCACGTCATCGTCCACATGCTCCAGCACGTCCATCAGCAATACCAGGTCAGCGTCCAGCGTGTCGATGGCACGACGGTAGCGGACCGGTTTACCGGCGGTGCTGGCGTCGGAGTCGGCCGGGTAACTGATGTCCACGCACCAGGCCTGGGCCGTTGCGGTATGGGTCAGCAGGTGATGGGAAAAAAAGCCCGACCCGGCGCCCACGTCCAGCAGTGTACTGGCCGAGGTGCCCTTGAGCATGTGCAGCATGGCGCGCGCCTTCGAGCGGTAGTACCAATGCTGCCCGATCTCGGGGCCCAGGATGTCGGTTTCCTTGAGGTCCATGGTCAGTCCTTGGCGTCATAGATGCGCCGCACCAGGAAAACCGGTCGACGCTTGGATTCGATGTAGGTGCGGCCCAGGTACTCACCCAGCACGCCGATGCCGATCAGTTGCAACCCGCCCAGGAACGTGACCGCCACCATCAGCGAGGCATAGCCCGGCAGGTCAACCCCGGAAATCAGGGTCCGAAGCACGATGAAGATGGCGAACGCAAAGGACACCAGCGACACGCAAAGCCCCAGGTACGTCCAGATACGCAGCGGTTCGGTGCTGAAGCTGGTGATGCCTTCAAGGGCAAAATTCCACAGGCGCCAGCCGTTGAATTTGCTTTCACCGGCGGCCCGCTCAGGCCTGACGTAATCCACGTAGGTGGTGCGGAATCCTACCCAGGCAAACAGCCCTTTCATGAAGCGCCGCGATTCAGGCAGGGTTTGCAGGGCATCGACCACACAGCGATCCATCAAGCGAAAATCGCCAACATTCTCCGGCAGCTTGTGGTCGGCGATTTTATTGTGCAGCCGGTAGAACCCGTTGGCGGAAACCTGCTTGGCCCAGGAGTCGGAGTCGCGGTTGATCCGATGGCCCAGCACCACTTCGGCACCGTTGCGCCAATGGGCAATCATTTCCAGGATCACTTCGGGAGGGTCTTGCAGATCGACATCGATCGGCACCACCGCCTGGCCGCGGGCGGCTTGCAGGCCGGCACTCAACGCCGCTTCCTTGCCGAAGTTGCGACTCAGGTCGACGACTCGGATGCGCGGATCGGTCTTCTGCCGTTCCAGCAGCAGCACCAATGTGTCGTCCACGCTGCCGTCGTTGACGAACACCAGCTCCAGGCTCACCAGCGATTCATGGGCAAAGACCTGGTCGATCCTGGCCATGAACACATCGATGGACTGGACTTCGTTGTAGACCGGAATGACAAGCGAAAGCGCTAGACGACCCTGCAGATCCGTTCCTGGATATTCAGTCACTTGATGGCTCTTTTTCTTATAGTGTTTTCAGTCCCATCGGCTTGCGGCCCTAGGCGTCGAAACGTATTAAGCAGGACCGAGCAGGGCAACGCAAGGATCAAGCCCGAACTTCCAGCCGACCACATGTTCGCAACATGACTTTTTCCATGGAAGTAGTCGAACGCCCGATCCAGGCTCATTTCCGGCAATATTTGATAACCAATGGAAACGAATTTCCCGTAGCCAAAACCAGCCACTTGGCTAGGCTGGCAGCCACATGTCCAACGCATGTCTTGACTGAATGAATCGCAGGGAGCGAACCGATGTATTTTGAAATCTATCGACAGACCCGAGGCACCCCGAGCACTGGAAAAGGCCAATGGCGCTGGCGCTTGAGAGCCGGCAACCACGAAACGATCGCCAGCGGCGAATCCTATGTGAACAAGAGTGACTGCCTTCACGTCATCGGGCTGATCAAGAATGTCCAGGGCGAAACGCCGGTAAAGGAGATCTAACAGCGCCGCGCGGGCCCTGTAGGAGCTGGCGAAGCCTGCGATCTCTTGATCTTGATCTTTCGCCTGAGATTCAAGTGTCAGGGAAAAGATCGCAGCCTCGTTGCACTCGACAGCTCCTACGCAGCTCCTACACCGGTTTAGCTTTTTTTTGCTGTAACGAAAGTTTTCAGGCAGGTAGGGTATGCGGACTAAAGCAGGAGGCTGGTGCAATGACTCGATCAATCCATAATCGCGACTGGCTGGTACGGGCGCCCGAATCGAGGAAAATGGAACGCATCGAGGCCTATTTCAGCGGGCATGGCTACACCACCCATCGCCACGACACCTACGCCATCGGAATCACACTTTCCGGCGTGCAGAGCTTCAACTATCGCCACAGCAAACGCCACAGCCAGCCCGGCGGCACCGTCGTCCTGCACCCGGACGAGGTGCACGATGGCGAAGCCGGGACGAGCGAGGGTTTTCGCTACCGGATGCTCTACATAGAACCGTCGCTGATCCAGCAAGTGCTGGGGGGCAAGCCATTGCCCTTCATCGGAGGAGGATTGTCCAACGACCCTCGCCTCAACATCGCGACCCGTCGACTATTGAACGGCCTGGATCATCCCCTCGACCCGCTGGAGGAAGAGGACGCCATCTACGATATGGCCCAGGCACTCGACATCGCGGCCGGCAGCCGACGTGGGCGGCGGCTGATCGACTACCCGGCGGCGGAGCGTGCCCGCCTGTTCATCCACGATGCCCTCCACCAGGCGATCACACTGGATGACCTGGTGCAGGCCAGCGGCCGGGATCGATGGAGCCTGTCCCGGGATTTCCGGGCACTTTACGGCACCAGCCCCTATCGCTACATCACTCAGCGCCGCTTGAACGAAGCCCGGCGCCTGGTATTGCATGGCATGCCGTTGAGCGAAGCAGCCCTGGCCTGTGGTTTTTTCGATCAGAGCCACATGACCCGACTGCACACCCAGGCCTTCGGTATTTCACCGGCACGCTGGCTGAAAATGCTGCGCTGAAGGCAGAGGCTGCGCACGGCAAAAAGCTGCACGATCATCCAATACGCACCCAGGCTCCGACAGTAAGGTACAGCTCACCACCCACCTGAAGAGCATGCCTCGATGACCCACTACGCCCCCATCAACTTCGCTCAGAAATACGCACTGTTCCACGAACAATGGGCACCGAAAGTCGTGGCCGAAATGAATGACTACCAATTCAAGATCGTCCGGCTCGAAGGCGAATTCATCTGGCACGCCCACGCCGACACCGATGAAACCTTCATCGTGCTGGAGGGCGAGTTGCGTATCGACTTTCTCGACGGTGCGGTGACCATAGGGCCGGGCGAAATGTACGTGGTCAAAAAAGGTGTCGAGCACAAGCCCAGCGCCGCACACGAAGTGAAACTGCTGTTGATCGAGCCTCGCGGCGTCCTCAATACCGGCGAGCAAACCAATGAGCGAACGGCAGTCAATGATGTGTGGATCTGACTGAGCCAGGCTCAATCGTATTCAGCTTCCTGGTGATCGCCCAACAACCGTCGCTGACGAGGTGTCGCGGCGGCCAAGACCACAGGGTTGAACTGCCAATGCAAGTAAGGTGAGAACTTCTGCGCGACCATCCGCCGGCCATAGTGCACTTGGAGCATGTAACGCGTGCGGTCGGCGGTCCGGTTGTCGCTGCCGGCGTGCCATAACTCACTGCGCAGTACCAGCACATCGCCCGCCCGGCATAGCACGGGCTGCGCGGGGCGCCCCTGCCATTGCGTTTCGCCCTTCACTGGCGCCCGACCGGCTTTGTGGCTGCCCGCAATGACCTGGGTCGGGCTCAAGTCGGCGTCGATGTCATCCAGGTAAAACTGCGCGGTAAAAACCTGCATCGGCAGTTCAAAGCCAGGGTCGGCCAACAACCCTGGCGGCAATTGCATCACCAGATAATCCAGGTGCAACGGCGCCCCGGTAAAACCGGGACGGCAGCGCCAGGCCGTTTGACCGATGACATGGCAATCATCGCCCAGGGCCGCCTCGGCCAGCTCGATCACCCCGGCCACATCCAGGAACGGCAGCCAGAACGGATCGCGATTGAACACACATTTGTAATGATCGATGACGCCGCTGTAGTCCCAATGCCGGGGCTTCAACTGGTCGATGGCATGGCGCAGGTCGGCGATCTGCCGGGCATCCAACACGCCCTGCATCAGGACGAAACCGTCCTGGTGCAGGGCTCTCAGGCGATCGTCGATGGACACGACCGCATCCGTCTCAAGTGCGGAAGCGGCCGGTCAGTTCTGCCAGGTTTCTCGACAGGCCGGAAAGCTGCTGGCTGGCATGCATGCTCTGGGCAGAATTTGCTGCCGCTTCGTTGGACAAGTCGCGGATGTCGGAGATGTTGCGGGCGATTTCTTCGGTGACACTGCTCTGCTCCTCACAGGCGTTGGCGATCTGCGCGGCCATGTCGTTGATCCGCTGAATCGAGCCACTGGTGCCGCTGAGCACCTGATCGACACCCGCCGCACGTTCGACGCTGTCACGGGCCTTGCTGCTGCCGACCTGCATGGCTTGCACGGCCCTGGCGACACCGCTTTGCAGCCGTTCGATACGCACCTGAATGTCCTTGGTCGAATCCTGGGTACGCGCCGCCAGGGCCCTGACTTCATCGGCCACGACAGCGAAACCGCGGCCTTGCTCGCCCGCCCGTGCCGCCTCGATGGCCGCGTTCAGCGCGAGCAGGTTGGTCTGTTCGGCAATGCCCCGGATCACCTCGAGCACGGCACCGATGCTGGAGGTTTCCTGGGCCAGTGCCTCAATGGTGCCCGAAGCGCTCTCCACTTCCTGGGCCAACTGACGGATCGATTCGATGGTGCTGCTGACGACCGCGGTGCCGTCACGAGACTGACTGCTGGCTTGCTGCGCGGCGTCCGACGCGTTCACGGCATTGTGTGCCACCTCATGCACCGCGGCACTCATCTGGGTCGCCGCGGTACTGACCTGGTCGAGCGCCGCGTGTTCGCTGCTGATCAACTTGTCATTGGTCGCGGCCATATTCGCCATGGCCCGCGCGGCGGCATCCACCTCCCCGGTCACGCGGCCCACTTCGGCAATCAACGGCTGCAGCTTATCGAGGAAGCGGTTGAACGCGCTGCCAAGCTGGCCCAACTCGTCAGCCGAACGCACCTCAAGACGGCCCTTCAGATCGCCACCGCCCTCGGCGATCTGTTCAACACGGTGCAGCAGTCGACGCATTGGGCGCAGCACGACCATGGGCAAGGCCACAATCAGCAGGATGCAACCCAGCAGACCCACCAACAAGATACCGCCCTGCTGCACCCCAACAGCCTGGCCATGGTCAATCGCCGCTTGCCCCTCGCGCAGCGATGCTTCGTCTTCCAGTTCACCCAGCTTGTCGATGGCATCGCGCATGGTGTCGAACTTACTTTCACCGTCACCAAAACTCAGCGCACTGGCCGCCTGCGGATTGCTCGCGGCCTGCTCGACCACCTGCCGCGAAACCTGCGACCACTGTGCAAAACGGTCATTGAACTGACTGACCAGCGCCAACGCCTCGGCACTCGGCTGCATCGCCGCATATTTCTGCACGCGATCATAAGCTTGCTTCAGATTGTCCCGATGACTGGCACGCAGTGCCTCGGAATGACTGCCCGCATTGCCCCCAAGCAGGCTGCGCTCGGCAACAAAGGCCTGGTAGAGATCACGATCGGCGTTGAGCAACAGGCTGATGGCCGGCAGGTAGCGCTTGGTCAATTGCGTGCTCGACTCAGTCACCTGGCTAATGCCACGCATGCCCGACCACCCCATCAGCACCAACAGCAACGCCAGGAACGCAATGGGCAGGGTGATTTTCCAGCGAAAGCCCAGATCGGCAAAAAACCGCGGCATGGGGTGTCACTCCTTTCATGGGGATTAACTGGCCTATCGGCAGCCATGCCTTGAGCTATAGACCATTAGTCCAATTGTTACAAAGCTTTGGGTGTTGGAAATGCCGTGGTTATGCGGGTTATGGAGGGGGTTGGGGCGGGATAAAAAGCTGGGAGAACGCAATTGCAGCGGGGACTTTTCTGACATTTCCCGCCCACATAATTTAGAGAATTTTCTGACTCATCATCTGATTGATGATTTCTCCAGCGCGGCCCTATAGTCCAAATGTCGCTCGTAAGAACGGCTTGGGTTTGGCGACTCAATGACAAATGGTAAGAAAGCCCTCAATCAAGCGGAGTTTGAAATGAATAGATACATGGCTCTTACCAGCAATGCCGATGATCAACCCCTCTTCGTCGACACTTCTGCGCCTTTGCACATCCTGCTCGACACGGCGGGCTATAGAATTCGCGCGGTCACCCAGCTTTTAGAGAACCTCGCCATGCGAGGGGACATTCCGAGTGATTCAGTGGTCCTCCAGGACTTTGCACAGCTGTGCTGCATCTCCTTGAGGGATGGCTGCGACGTGCTCGACGTCATAGCCCGACGCTTGGATGCGGAACCTGCCTAGGGATAATACTTGTCAGCTAGAGATAAAGTCTGTGGGAGCAAAGCTTGCTCGCGATAGCGGTAGAGTCGCCAATATCGTTGTTAGCTGGCTTACCTCAATCGCGAGCAAGCTTTGCTCCCACAGGATTTACGCCAGACTGACAGATGACGAAAACGAAAAAGCCCCTGAAATGTTCAACCATTTCAGGGGCTTAGTCATACACAATAATGGCGGAGAGATAGGGATTTGAACCCTAGGTACTGTCGCCAGTACAACGGATTTCGAATCCGTCCCGTTCGGCCACTCCGGCATCTCTCCAGTGGCGCGCATCATACCAGCACATTCGCCGGAAGCGAACCCCCGAGCGAAATTTTTTCCGTGCTATCAGATGCTTGCGTCGATTACAGCGGCACACCCAGACGCTGGGCGACTTCTTCGTAGGCTTCGATGACGTCACCGAGGCCCTGGCGGAAGCGGTCCTTGTCCATCTTCTTCTTGGTGTCCTTGTCCCACAGGCGGCAGCCGTCCGGGCTGAATTCGTCGCCCAGGACGATGGAGCCGTCGCTGAACACACCGAATTCAAGCTTGAAGTCCACCAGCAGCAGGCCGGCGTCGTCGAACAGCTTGGTCAGCACTTCGTTGACCTTGAGGGACAACTCCTTCATGCGGACCAGTTGCTCGGCGGTGCCCCAACCGAATGCCACGACGTGGGATTCGTTGATGAACGGGTCGCCCTTGGCGTCGTCCTTCAGGAACAGCTCGAAGGTGTAAGGGTTGAGCTTCATGCCCTCTTCCACGCCCAGGCGCTTGACCAGGCTGCCGGCGGCGTAGTTACGCACGACGCATTCGACCGGGATCATGTCCAGCTTCTTGACCAGGCATTCGTTGTCGCCCAGCAGCTTGTCGAACTGGGTCGGCACGCCGGCGGCTTCGAGCTTCTGCATGATGAAGGCGTTGAACTTGTTGTTCACCATGCCCTTGCGGTCCAGCTGTTCGATGCGCTTGCCGTCGAACGCCGAAGTGTCGTTGCGAAACAGCAGGATCAAGCGGTCAGCGTCGTCGGTCTTGTAAACCGACTTGGCTTTGCCGCGGTAGAGTTCTTCACGTTTTTCCATGATGGGCTCCGCTTGCTAAGTAGTGGGCTAGGCGATATGTCGCCAGTCGAGCCCTGAATCTTGATCGGCCAGTTGCAGCCAGTCCGGGTCGCACCCGAGGGTGTCGACAAAACATTGCCGGGCCAGCTGCGGCAGGTTGTTCTTGCTGCTCAGATGGGCCAGGACCAGGTGTTGCAGGCCTTGCCAGCCCAACTCGGCCACCAGGAACGCTGCCTGGTGGTTGTTCAAATGCCCGTATTCCCCGCCTACCCGCTGCTTGAGGAAGTACGGGTAGTAACCACGCGCCAACATGTCGCGGCAGTGGTTGGACTCGATCATCAACGCATCGAGGTCCCGGTAACTGTCCATCACCCTGTCGCAATACGACCCCAGGTCGGTCAGCAGCCCAAAGCGCCGCTCGCCGTCGCTGAACACATATTGCGTCGGTTCCCGGGCATCGTGCGCCACGCTGACCACGCTGATATCCAGGCAACCGATGCGCAGTTGCTCGCCACCGGCCACGAACCCGGCCGGCTCGATGGGTTTGCGCAGGCCTTCCAGTGTCCCACGGCTCAGGTACACCGGCAGATTGTAGCGCCGAGACAGCAAACCCACGCCATGCACGTGGTCGGCATGTTCGTGGGTCACGAGTATCGCGCTCAGTTGCGCCGGGTGCACACCCAGGCGCAACAGGCGCTTCTCGGTTTCCCGCAGGGAGAAACCACAATCGACCAACACATACGTGCCGGCGCTGGCTACCAGCGTGCCGTTCCCTTGGCTACCGCTGCCGAGAACGGCAAAACGCATCGGATCAGCCCAGGTTGTCCTGAATCACGCCCAACACCTTGCGGGCCACATCGGCCGGCGCCACGGTGTTGATGTTCTTCTCGACGGTGACCTGGACGTTGTCGCCGACCTTGCTCAGGCGAACCTGATAACGCTCGGCGCGGGCTTCGATTTCTTCCTTGTCCGGCTTGCTGCCGAACAGGCCACTGAAGAAGCCAGGCTTATCGTCTTTCTTCTCGGCCTTTTCAGCGAGGTTGATGTAGTACAGGCCCAGGCTGCGGTTGATGTCTTCAACGCGCCACTCACCCTGCTCCAGCGCACGGCCGACGCTCGACCAGGCACGGTCCAGGTCGGAGCCGACGTTGAGCACCGGGTTGCCGCTGCCGTCTTCGCTCAGGCTGACGCGGCTCGGCGCATCGAACTCCTTGGAGGCCAGCATCGAGACCGAACCGCCCTGCTCCGCGTTACGGCTCATGCTGGCGAGCATGTCGTCCACCAGTGCAGCGTCGAGGCCGGTATTGACCGAACGGTTGCTGAAGGCCACGTCGGCGGTGCTGCCGGCAGGCCGTTCGGCGCTGACCACATAGACTTCACTGGTGTTGCGCTGCACGCCCGGCTCGATACGCACCCGCACGCGGGTTTCGCTGTCGGCCGCGACACCGGCGGCGCTCATGCGCTTGGCCATGGCAGCAGAGAGTTCATCGGAGCGCTGCCAGGTGGTGGTGAATTCGCCAGTTTGTGGGCGCTGTTCGTCCAGGCGGAAACCGTTGTCCTGGAAGAACTGGATCGCCACCGGCCAGACTTCGGCCGGTGGATGCTGGCCCATGACCCAGCTGGAGTCGCCGCTCTTCTGCAGGGTGTAGTCGCTGGCATCGGCCACGGCCGACAGCGGCTGTGGACGTGGGACGATGTATTCGCCCTTGACGCTGTCGTCGGCTACGTTGCGCGGGATCGGCAGCAGCGGATCGAGGCGCTTGGCAACGCTGACGTCTTGCGGCAGTTGCATCGGTGCAGTCTGTTGCGCCTGCAGGTAATCGCTACCACGGTCGCGGAAGTAACCTTCCGGCCCCCAGATCCATCCGCAGCCGCTGGTGCTGGAGATAATCAAGGCAAGTGCGGAAAGTCCGGCCATTCGCTTCATGCGTTGTACTTCCTCAATTAAACCAGGACGCCGGACTGGCGCATGGCCTGCCGCAGCGGTTCGTGACAGGGGGTGCTCAGCCAGGTCAGTGGCAGGCGGATGCCTTCGTGCATCAGGCCCATTTCAACCAAGGCCCACTTCACCGGAATCGGGTTGGCCTCGAGGAACAGGTCCTTGTGCAATGGCATCAGTTTTTCGTTGATGGCCCGTGCGGTCTCGGCGTCGCCCTTGAGCGCGGCCTCGCACAGGTCGGCCATTTCGCGTGGGGCAACGTTGGCAGTGACGGAGATGTTGCCCTTGCCGCCCAGCAGGATCAGCTCGACCGCGGTCGGATCATCGCCAGACAGCACGATGAAGTCCTTGCTCACGCCATCGAGGATGGCCTTGGCGCGCTTCATGTCGCCGGTGGCTTCCTTGATGCCGATGATGTTCGGCACGGTGGACAGGCGGATCACGGTCTCGGCCTGCATGTCGCAGGAGGTGCGGCCGGGAACGTTATAGAGGATCTGCGGGATGTCGACGGCTTCGGCAATGTGCTTGAAGTGCTGGTACAAGCCTTCCTGGGTCGGCTTGTTGTAGTACGGAACGACCAGCAGGCAAGCGTCGGCACCGGCTTCCTTGGCGTTGCGGGTCAGCTCGACGGCCTCGCGGGTCGAGTTGGCGCCGGTGCCGGCGATGACGGGAATGCGCCCGTTGACCTGCTTGACCACGGCACGGATGACTTCGATGTGCTCATTGACGTCGAGGGTTGCCGACTCGCCGGTGGTACCGACAGCGACAATGGCATGGGTGCCGTTCTCAAGGTGGAAGTCCACGAGTTTGCTGAGGCTGGCCCAGTCAAGATGCCCTTGTGCATCCATGGGTGTGACCAGTGCCACCATACTGCCCGCAATCATGAAACCGCTCCTGCCGGAAAAAGAGAGCGGTAATGGTACTGGCGCCAAGATGCTTGTACAAGCGAACTACCATTCCCCTTGGCGATGGTTTTCGCTACCCTTCAGGCTTTGATCGGTACCGACAAGCTCATACGCCGGTTTCCAGCCTCCGTTTTCGTCGCCGCAAGCCCCGATCCCGGGTTTGTCCTGGTGCGTTCCTGCTGTCATGGAATGCAGCGCAACCCCGGGCACAAGGCTTGAGCCGTTCGTTTCTCAGGGCCTGGCGCTGTATCGAGCGGCAACAGTACCGACCGCTCATCGCTTTAGGAATGCTGCATGTCCACCCCCACAGTCCGCGAACAATTCCTTGTTATCAGTGCCCTTGGCGCCAACCCCATGGAGCTGACTAACGTCCTGTGCCGCGCCAGCCATGAAAATCGCTGCGCCGTCGTGACCTCACGCCTGACCCGTCATGGCGAATGCAGTGCACTCGTGCTCGAGATCTCCGGCAGCTGGGACGCCCTGGCTCGCCTGGAAGGCAGCCTGCCGGCGCTGGCCAAGAAGCATGCCTTCACCGTCAACGTGGTGCGTAGCGCCGCGCTGGAGAACCGTCCCCAGGCCCTGCCCTACGTGGCTTATGTGAGCTCAGCCTATCGTCCGGACATCATCAACGAGCTGTGCCAGTTCTTCATGGACCATCACGTCGAGCTGGAAAACCTGACCTGCGACACCTACCAGGCCCCGCAGACCGGCGGCACCATGCTCAATGCCACGTTCACCGTGACCCTGCCGGCCGGCACCCAGATCAGCTGGCTGCGCGATCAGTTCCTGGACTTCGCCGATGCGATGAACCTGGATGCCCTGATCGAACCGTGGCGCCCACAAAACCCAATGTAAGGAAGCGTTCATGGCCGTTGCAGTCGACCAGCCGGTTACCGATTTCCAGGCACCCGCCACCAGCGGGCAGACCATCAGCCTCGCCGCCCTCAAGGGTAAACAGGTGGTGATCTACTTCTACCCCAAGGACAGCACCCCGGGCTGCACCACCGAAGGCCAGGGTTTTCGGGACCAGTATGCGCAGTTCCAGGCCGCCAACACCGAAGTGTTCGGCGTCTCCCGGGACAGCCTCAAGTCCCACGAGAACTTCAAGTGCAAGCAGGAATTCCCGTTCGAGCTGATCAGCGACAAGGACGAGGCCGTCTGCCAGCTGTTCGACGTGATCAAGCTGAAAAAGCTCTATGGCAAGGAGTACCTGGGCGTTGATCGCAGCACATTCCTGATCGACAAGAACGGCGTGCTGCGCCAGGAATGGCGTGGCGTGAAGGTGCCGGGGCATGTGGATGCGGTTTTGGCGGCGGCTCAGGCCCTCAACAAGGGCTGAAATTTTCGCTGCCTGTACTGGCGCTATCGCGAGCGAGCTCGCTCCCACACTGGATTGGTGGTGTTAATCAAATCCCTGTGGGAGCGAGCTTGCTCGCGATGGGGCCAAAAGCCTCACCCCATTACCCAAGCTACAACAACGGCGCCACCACCGGCTCCTTGCTCGGCCACGCATCCAGCACCGCCTTGAACAGCGTCGCCAGGGGAATCGCAAAGAACACCCCCCAGACCCCCCACAGCCCGCCAAACAGCAGCACCGCGCAGATGATCGCCACCGGATGCAGGTTCACCGCCTCGGAAAACAGCAGCGGGACCAGCACGTTGCCGTCCAGCGTCTGGATGATCCCGTAGACCGCCATCAGGTAGATGAACTGATCGCTCCAGCCCCACTGGAACAGCGCAATCAAGGCCACCGGCACGGTCACCACCACGGTGCCGACATAAGGCACTACCACCGAGATGCCCACCAGCAGCGCCAGCAAGGCGGCATAATTGAGCCCCAGGGCGACGAAGCCGATGTAGGTCACGCCACCGCAGATGAAAATCTCGATGACTTTGCCGCGAATGTAGTTGGCGATCTGCCGGTTCATCTCCTGGGCCACCCGGGTAATCAGCGCTCGCTCACGCGGCAGGTAGCCTCGGACCCAACGACCGATCATTTCCCGGTCCTTGAGGAAGAAAAACACCAGGATCGGCACCAACACCAGGTAGATCATGATGTTGACCAAAAGCGGCAGGCTGGACAGCGAAAACGTCAGCGCCCACTGGCCGAACTTGCCAATCTGGCCGCGCACGACTTCAATGGCTTGCAACACCTGCTCGTCGGACACCAGGTGCGGATAACGCTCGGGCAACAGCAACAGCACGGACTGCCATTTGGCAAGCATCCCCGGCAACTCGTTGAAGAGCGTCACCAACTGGTGCCAGAGCAGCGGCACGATCACGATTATGAACACCAACAACAAGCCCATGAACAGGGCGAACACCAAGCCCACCGCCACCGCACCCGGCAACCGCAAGCGCTCCAGGGTCGTGACCAACCCTTGCATCAGGTACGCCAGCACCATCCCCGCCAGCACCGGCGCCAGCATGCCGCCCAGGGTGAGCACGGCGGTAAAGGCCAGGAATAGCAGCACTGCCAGGACCACAGCTTCTTCATCGGAGAAGTAGCGCTGGATCCAGTCGCGTAACACTTTGAACATTAAAAATCCTTAAGAAACGCTGTCGGTTTTCAGGCCTTTTTCAGCCAGTAACGGTAGACGCCGTTATCGTCTTCTTCACGCAGCAGCGTATGACCGGCCAATCGGGCGAAGGTGCGGAAATCACGCTGCGAGCCCGCGTCCGTGGCGATCACCTTGAGCACACTGCCGCTGGCCAGGCGATTGAGTTCCAGCTTGGCCTTGAGCAACGGCAACGGACAGTTCAGGCCGCTGGCGTCCAGTTCGGCATCGTGGGCTACAGCATCAGTCATGGGTTCACTCCGCGGCAGATCGTTGAGCGGCCTAGAATATCTGGTCCCGGGCCCGGTGTCCGGCTACAGTAAGGTCTTTGTCGACTAAGGCTTCGTGCATGACATTTCTGCGCCCCACCCTGCTGACGCTCGCTTGCCTGCTTGCCTCACCGGGCTTCGCCGACGACCTGCCGTCACTTGGCGATGCCAGTTCTGCCATCGTCTCGCCAGAACAGGAGCACCAACTGGGCCGCGCCTGGCTGGCCCTGCTGCGCAGCCAGGTTTCACAGCTCAACGATCCACAGCTCAAGGACTACGTCGAATCCAGCGTCTATAAACTGGTGGAAACCAGCCAGGTCAACGACCGACGCCTGGAGTTCATCCTGATCAACAGCCCGCAGCTCAACGCCTTCGCCGCACCTGGCGGAATCGTCGGGGTCAACGGCGGCCTGTTCCTCAATGCACAGACCGAAGGCGAATACGCCTCGGTCATGGCCCACGAACTGGCGCACTTGTCACAACGCCACTTCGCCCGCGGCGTCGAAGCCCAGCAGCGCATGCAAGTGCCAATGATGGCCGCGCTGCTGGCCGGCATCGTGATTGCCGCCGCCGGTGGCGGTGACGCGGGGATCGCGGCCATCGCCGGGACCCAGGCTGCGGCCATCCAGGAACAACGGCGTTTCTCGCGCCAGAACGAACAGGAAGCGGACCGCATCGGCATCCAGAACCTCGAGAAAGCCGGCTATGATCCACGGTCCATGCCGACCATGTTCGAGCGTCTGATGCGCCAGTACCGGTTCGACGCCAGACCCCCGGAATTCCTGCTGACTCACCCGGTGACCGAATCCCGGATCGCCGACACCCGCAACCGCGCCGAACAGGCCAAGCCGGGCGGTATCGAGGACAGTGTGCGCTATCAACTGATTCGCGCTCGGGTCCAGTTGACCTACGAAGAAACCCCGGGCCTGGCCGCCAAGCGCTTCCGGGCGCAGCTGGATGAGAACCCGAAGAACGACGTGGCACGCTATGGCCTGGCGATCGCGCAGATCAAGGGGGGCCAGTTGAATGAAGCCCGGGAGAACCTCCAGCCGTTGCTGGCCAAATCGCCCAACGAGATCATCTACAACCTCGCCCAGGTGGACCTGGACATCACCAACAACAAACTGGCCGACGCTCAATCGCGCGTCGAGCGGATGCTGGGCCAATACCCAGGCAACTATCCACTCAACCAGGTACGCGTCGACCTGCTGCTCAAGCAGAACCGCCCCGCCGATGCCGAGAAGGCCCTGGAATCCTTGCTCAAGACCCGCCCGGACGATCCGGACGTCTGGTACATGGTGGCCGAGACCCGCGGGCTGTCGGGCAACATCATCGGCCTGCATCAGGCTCGTGCCGAGTACTTCGCACTGGTAGGCGACTACCGTCAGGCCATTCAGCAGTTGGACTTCGCCAAACGGCGCGCCGGCACCAATTTTCCCCTGTCGTCACGCATCGATGCCCGACAGCGGGAACTCATGGAGCAGGAACGCATGGTCAAGGACATGATGGGCTGAGCATTTGCCAGGCAATAAAAAACCGCCTCTCTCGAGGCGGTTTTTTTTGAGCCGCTAACCGGTCATTCGGCCAGCTTGAAGGTGATGAAGCTGGCACGCCCCTGGCGCAGGACCCGCATCGACACCGAACGATTCTTCGGCAACGCCTTGGCGATGTCGGTGAACTCCTTGGCGGAACCGATGGCCTGGTTGTTCAGGTGCGTAATGATGTCGCCCGGCTGAAGGCCGATCAGGGCGGCAGGACCATCCTGCACCTCCTTGATCACCACACCGCCCTGGAGCTCCAGGGTGCGCTTCTGCTCTTCAGTCAGTTCGGCCACCGCCACGCCCAGACGGTTGCTGCTGCGCTCGACGCCAGACTTGGGCAGCGAATCCAACTCCTTGCCTTCTTCAGGAATGGCGCCGACGGTCAATTCGACGTTCTTGCGCTTGCCTTCACGAATCACTTCCAGATTGGCCTTGGCACCGGCCTTGAGGGCACCCACCAAGTGCGGCAGGTCGGCAGACATGACGATCGGCTGACCATTCATGCTCAGGATCACGTCACCCACTTGCAGGCCGCCCTTGGCAGCCGGGCCACCTTCCTGGATCTGCGCCACCAGCGCACCGGCCGGTTTTTCCAGCCCGAACGACTCGGCCAGGTCCTTGTTCACTTCCTGAATGACCACGCCCAACCAGCCACGGCTGACCTTGCCTTCGCTTTTCAGTTGGTTGGACACGTCCATGGCAACGTCGATCGGAATCGCGAAGGACACACCCATGAAGCCACCCGAACGGGTATAGATCTGGGAGTTGATGCCGACGACTTCACCCGCGAGGTTGAACAGCGGGCCACCGGAGTTACCCGGGTTGATCGGCACGTCGGTCTGGATGAACGGCACGTAGTTTTCGTTCGGCAGGCTGCGACCGATGGCGCTGACAATGCCCTGGGTCACGGTGTGGTCGAAGCCGAACGGCGAACCGATGGCCACGACCCATTGGCCGGCTTTCAGGTCCTGGGATTTGCCCAGCTTGAGCACGGGCAGATCCTTGCCTTCGATTTTCAACAGCGCCACGTCGGAACGTGGATCGGTGCCGATCAGCTTGGCCTTGAGCTCACTGCGATCGGCCAGGCGTACCAGGATTTCGTCGGCATCGGCGATCACATGGTTGTTGGTCAGGATGTAGCCATCAGGCGAAATAATGAAACCCGAACCCAAGGATTGCGCTTCGCGCTGGCGACCACCGCCGGGCGAACGGGGTTGTTGCGGCATGCCGCGCTCGAAGAACTCTCGCAGCATCGGCGGCAAGCCTTCCAGGTCCGGCATTTGCTGGTCCGATACGCGGCGATCCGGCAGTTTCTGGGTCGTGCTGATATTCACTACCGCGGGCGACGCCTGCTCGACCAATTGCGTAAAGTCGGGCAACTCGACCGCCACGGCAGGAACGGCCTGGCCGAGCACAAGCACGGTGGCAAGGATGGAGAGATAGGTTTTCAAGCGTGGTATCGACATACGGCTCCCGTTACGACGAGCATGGTTAAGCGATATGGAGCAAGGAATACCAGGAAAAGATACGCCGGTATTTTTGTTCCGGAAACAGACAAGGCCAGGGCCGAGCGGCTCTGACCTATAGAAAAAAAGCTGGGTTTTTGCAAATGAAAATACTGACAGGAAGTTTCGGCATTTCGATCAAGCCCTGGCATCATCAGCCTCTCGCACAATCGAACCACCCATGCAGCCAGCAGGCTATTGAGTCGCCGTGACGTCGGAGCGCATGGAAAGCGCAATCCGTTCCGCCGTACCGATAGGAATCTCACCGACCACCGTGACCATCATTTCGCCCTGGGGCGTCGTGAGCCTGCGGGAGACGGCAGCCGTCGGGCCGAGCTGAGTACGGGTATCAGTGGCGTTGGCACCGTTCAACGGTTCCAGGAACACCGAGAAGCGCGCCAGGCCATCGTCGTACATCAAGCTGTTGACCTGGACCTGGGTGTCCGGGTCCTTGCGCACGGCACTGCTGGACAGCTCGAAACCAGGCGGCAGCCAGTCCGAGTGCCAGGCGGCTTTCACCGCGACGACCTTGACGGAATCCTGCGTGACAGCCTTGCATTCGGCGCTGGCTTGCAGATCACCGTCTGTCGGCGCGGCGACATTCAAGCGGGTGAACTGGAAACGTTCGAGCAACTGGCCCTTGTCATTGAGCAACAGGGACTTGAGCGGCAAGCCGGTCTCTTTGTCCAGGTGCAGCTCGAAGCCATAGCGATGCTGGTCCTTGGGCGTCAACGCCACAATGACCGCTTGACGCCCGGCCACGCGCGACTTGCCAATGACGGCCAGGTCATACCAATTCTTGAGTTTTTGCGGATCGAGCGCACGTGAGGTGCCGTCAGGCGTATTGCCCAGCCCCGCGATCAAGGAGCCACTGACGCATTGAGTATGTCCATCAATGCGCATGACTTCCTGTGCCGAGCCGTCGAGCTGGAGTAACCGCTCGCGGACTTTGCCATCCTGGACGCGATGCCAGATGTTATGGGTAGAAAAACTACCGTTGCGCTCGTAAACGAAGGTGCCCTGGAAGCTCTGCTGCTGCTCGGCTTGACTCAGGCGGTTCAACCAATCCTGAGCCTCATCGGCATGGGCTGGAATCGCACACCAGCCACCAAGCAGAAGCGTGAATAGAGGTATGGCGCGCAATGGTTTTCCTTATTAACGGTTTTCCATGCTGGCTGCACGGGCGTAAGGCAGCGCGCTTTCAGTACCTTTCAGGGCAGCTTGCTGAGCATGCTGACGCAGGTAGTTGGGCAGACGCTGATCATGCCAGCCAGGTTGGCCTTGCAGAACACCATTGACCATCGGGCCTGCGGTTTCCGAGCCTTCGCTGTAACCGGCCAGTACTGCTGGGCCTTTGACCTGTGGAGCGACCAGGCCTGGCTGGTTGGACTGCTGCGCCATCTGCACGCCGGCAATCTCATCCTGGTTGTACAGGCGCACACCGGCCAGTACGGCCACGGTGACCGAAGCGGCTACTGCCAGGCGACCCAGGCTGCGCCATGGTCCGCGGGAGGCTTTTGCCGGTACGGCTTCGTCAGCCAATGCAGCGGAAACGGCCGCAGCGATGTCCAGGCGTGGAAGCAACAAGTCCTTGTGCATCACGGCCCGGGCGATCTGGTAACGAGCCCAGGTCTCACGGGTTTCAACATCGTCGAAGGCATTCAATACCCGACGCAATTCCAGTTCGTCCGCTTCGTTGTCCATAACTGCGGACAGCGATTCCTGCAGGGCTTCACGACTCATGGCGTTCCTCTCTTGGCTGTCGCCGCTGTCTCTAGTTTTCCTGCAACAAAGGTTGCAGGGCTTTATCAATGGCCTCCCGGGCGCGGAAGATCCGGGAGCGCACGGTGCCTACAGGACATTGCATGACACTCGCAATGTCTTCGTAACTCAGACCGTCGAATTCGCGTAAAGTTAAAGCCGTACGCAAATCTTCGGGCAATTGCTGGATGGTTCGATGGACAGTGCCTTCGATCTCATCCCGCAGCAACGCGCGTTCTGGTGACTCGAGATCCTTGAGGCCATGATCGCCATCATAGAACTCGGCATCCTCAGAACTTACATCGCTATCCGGCGGCCGGCGGCCGCGTGAAACCAGATAGTTTTTCGCCGTGTTGATGGCGATGCGGTAAAGCCACGTGTAAAACGCGCTGTCCCCGCGAAAATTACCAAGTGCGCGGTAGGCCTTGATGAAGGCTTCCTGAGCGACATCCTGCGCTTCATGGGTGTCGTGCACGAAACGCACGATCAACCCGAGAATTTTGTGCTGGTATTTAAGCACTAGCAGATCGAAAGCTCGCTTGTCGCCGCGTTGGACGCGCTCGACCAGCTGCTGATCCTCTTCCTGGGTTAGCATGAACACTCCTCGATAAGCTCGAAGGAGGCTTGCATTACTAATTGTCCGGGCTTGCAAACATAGACTCGGGCTTTTCGCAAAAGTTCTCCCCCTTCCAAGCAAGTTTCCGGCGCGCTCTGATCTCGGCACGCACGAAAAACGCAGCAGGAGATTCCCCGGCTGCGCGAATAATCTGTCACCGGGACTGACGGCAGAGACTCCAATCGAAATCTTGCACCAACCCGACGCTGCTCCCTTTTGCAGACAACCGTCTATTGAACGTAGGCGCTCGGCAAAAGTTCCCGCTATTTATAGCGCTGCACACTGAATATCAGGCAACCGTGACGAGATAAACAGCGTTCTGTCCTCGAAACGGCGGCCTTATCGATGTTGTACCCAAACCGGCGATCCGACGAAGCGTGTCGCTTTTCTGTCACGCTGGTTTCACATTGCCATGAATGCCCGGCTATTGTGCCGATCCCCCCCTCTATATACTAGTGGGCTGCGTGGCTGCCTGACCCGTTGAAGCGGTGTCTTGCGCCAACCCCGACCCGGGTCGCCTTGAGCGGAAACCATTCGAATGAGCCAACAGTTTCAACACGATGTTCTGGTAATCGGCAGCGGAGCCGCCGGATTGAGCCTGGCACTGACTTTGCCCGCGCATTTGCGCATTGCAGTCCTGAGCAAGGGCGACCTGGCCAACGGTTCGACCTTCTGGGCCCAGGGCGGTGTCGCAGCCGTACTGGACGATACCGACACCATTGAATCCCATGTCGACGACACCCTCAACGCCGGCGGTGGCCTTTGCAATCCACAGGCGGTGCGTTTCACCGTGGAGCACAGCAGGGAAGCCATCCAGTGGCTGATCGACCAGGGTGTGCCGTTTACCCGTGACGAACAATCGGGCACCGAAGACGGCGGTTTCGAGTTCCACCTGACGCGCGAAGGCGGTCACAGCCATCGGCGCATCATCCATGCGGCCGACGCCACTGGAGCAGCGATCTTCAAGACCCTGCTCGCACAAGCGCGACTGCGGCCGAACATCGAATTGCTGGAACAGCGCGTCGCGGTCGACCTGATCACCGAAAAACGCCTGGGCCTGGACGGCGATCGCTGCCTCGGCGCCTACGTGCTCAATCGCGGCACCGGTGAAGTCGACACCTACGGCGCGCGCTTCGTCATCCTGGCATCCGGCGGCGCAGCAAAAGTCTATCTTTATACCAGCAACCCCGACGGCGCCTGCGGCGATGGCATCGCCATGGCCTGGCGTTCGGGTTGCCGGGTGGCGAACCTGGAGTTCAACCAGTTCCACCCCACCTGTCTCTATCACCCGCTGGCCAAGAGCTTCCTGATCACCGAAGCCCTGCGTGGCGAAGGTGCACACTTGAAGCTGCCCAACGGCGAACGCTTCATGCAGCGCTTCGATCCGCGCGCCGAACTGGCACCGCGCGACATCGTCGCCCGGGCCATCGACCACGAAATGAAGCGCCTGGGTATCGATTGCGTTTACCTGGACATCAGCCACAAGCCCGAAGCGTTCATCAAGAGCCACTTCCCGACGGTGTACGAACGCTGCCTGGAGTTTTCCATCGACATCACCAAGCAGCCGATCCCGGTGGTGCCGGCAGCGCATTACACCTGCGGTGGCGTGATGGTCGACCAACAGGGCCGCACCGACGTGCCTGGCCTGTACGCCATTGGCGAAACCAGCTTCACCGGCCTGCACGGCGCCAACCGCATGGCCAGCAACTCGCTGCTGGAATGCTTTGTCTACGCCCGCTCGGCGGCGGCAGACATCCTGGCGCAATTGCCGCAGATTGCCGTTCCAGCCGCCCTGCCCTCGTGGGACGCCAGCCAGGTCACCGATTCGGACGAAGACGTGATCATCGCGCACAACTGGGACGAACTGCGGCGATTCATGTGGGACTACGTGGGCATCGTGCGCACCAACAAGCGCCTGCAACGGGCACAACATCGGGTGCGCCTGCTGCTGGATGAAATCGACGAGTTCTACAGCAACTATAAAGTCAGTCGCGACCTGATCGAGCTGCGCAACCTGGCCCAGGTGGCCGAACTGATGATTCGCTCGGCCATGGAACGCAAGGAAAGCCGGGGGCTGCATTACACGCTGGACTACCCGAACCTGCTGCCCGAGGCACGGGATACTATCCTGGTGCCGCCCACCTACGCCGACTGAACCTGAGCCGCACCCGCAGGCGCCGATGGATATCCGGCGCCAGCGCGTCGCGCGGCACACACACCGACCGGACCCGCCGTTCACCCTGCAAGCGAAAACGCAGCACGACGATCATCGGCAACGCCAGGCTATCGGGGCGCAGTTGCACAGCCCGCCACCCATCGGCCCGACTCCAGAGTTGCCAGCCAGCGGCATTACGACGCAGCCCGCAGAAAGCCCGGCGATGGGTCAGCACTACATATCGGGGAATCACCCAGGCGCCATGGGCCAGGCACAATACGATGCCAAGCGCTGCGAACCAGGACGGCACGGACAACAGGAACAACGAACCCAGGGCGAACACCTGGGCCAGCAGATAGGCCGCCAGCAGTTGCCCGGAGGCCTGCCAGCGGCATTCGAAGCGATTACTTGGGTTGGACACGGTCCAGAATCATCCGGACCATGCGCTGCAACTCAGGGTCTTCGGATTCGCTGCGCTCCATGAACCAGCCGAACATGTCCTGATCCTCGCATTCGAGCAGGCGGACATAGCACGCGCGGTCCACTTCATTGAGATGGGGATAAACCTCTTTGACGAATGGCACCAGCAACACGTCCAGTTCAAGCATGCCACGGCGGCTGTGCCAGTAGAGGCGATTCAGTTCAACATCTTCGACCATGGAGCGCTCCTCAAATAGAGCGCAAGTATACAGGCCCCGCCGCAGTGGAACAGACAGCTTTGGTCGGGCACCACCGATCCTTTGTGAACTACCCATTTCAAGGGCGCCACCTTATGATGTCCACCAGACCTTTTATCCTGCGATGACCCATGGCTGATTCCGCTTTTTTTTGCACCCTGTCCCACGAAGGCGTCCTCGCGGTCCGCGGCGTGGATGCCAGCAAATTCCTGCAAGGCCAATTGACCTGCAACCTCGACTACCTGAGCGACAGCCGGGCCAGCCTCGGCGCCCGCTGCACCCAGAAAGGCCGGATGCAATCGAGCTTCCGCATCCTGCTCGAAGGCGACGGTGTGTTGATGGCCATGGCCGCCGAACTGCTCGAACCGCAACTGGCCGACCTGAAAAAATATGCCGTGTTCTCCAAATCCAAGCTCACCGACGAAAGCGCGGCCTGGGTTCGCTTCGGCCTGGAAAACGCCGACAAGGCGCTGACTGGCCTGGGCCTCGAACTGCCAAGCGACACCGACAGTGTGGCTCGTCATGAAGCCTTGATCGCCATCCGCGTATCTCCCGGTCGCGCCGAATTGTGGGCACCCGCCGAACAGGCACAGAAGCTGCGAACCCGCCTGGGCGCAGAATTGGCCGAAGCGGACCTGAACCCCTGGCTGCTGGGCCAGATCCGCGCCGGAATCGGCCAGGTCATGCCGGCCACCCGCGAACTGTTCATCCCGCAGATGCTCAACCTGCAAGCCGTCGGCGGCGTCAGTTTCAAGAAAGGCTGCTACACCGGCCAGGAAATCGTCGCCCGCATGCAATACCTGGGCAAGCTCAAGCGACGCCTGTACCGCTTGCAACTGGACGCCAGCGAACTGCCGGAACCCGGCACGGCGCTGTTCTCCCCCACGCATGGCAGTTCCATCGGCGAAGTGGTGATGGCCGCCCGCGGCGAAGGAAGCATCGAACTACTGGCGGTATTGCAGGCCGAAGCAGCAGAAGACGACAATTTGCACCTCGGTACCTTGGAAGGCCCACGCCTTCAACAGTTGGACCTGCCTTACGAACTGGATCGCGACCGCGAAATCCAGCGCTGATCGCAGCATTTGCCGCAATACCCTAGAGAACCGAAATGAGCGATTTGGCGGATAAGGTCCAACGGGATTTGGTGCAGGCCATCGACAACGATGACTTGGTTCTGCCGACATTACCGGAAGTGGCCCTGCAGATTCGCCGGGCCGCCGAAGACCCGGAAATCAGCGTCAGCAACCTGAGCAAAGTGATCGGCCGCGATACGGCCCTCTCGGCACGCCTGATAAAAGTGGTCAACAGCCCACTGCTGCGCGCCACCCAGGAAGTCACCGACCTGCACACGGCCATCACTCGATTGGGCGTCAACTACAGCAGCAACCTGGCCATCGGCCTGGTCATGGAGCAGATTTTCCACGCCCGCTCCGAGGTGGTGGAACTGAAGATGCGCGACGTCTGGCGCAAGAGCCTGGAGATCGCCGGCGTCAGCTATGCGCTGTGTCGCGGTTACACCCAACTCAAGCCCGACCAGGCTGCGTTGGGTGGGCTGGTGCACCAGATCGGCGTGTTGCCGATCCTGACGTATGCGCAAGACAACAATGAATTGCTGTCGGACCCGGTCAGCCTCAACCACGTCATCGAAACGATTCACCCGGTGCTGGGGGACAAACTACTCAGCGTCTGGGAGTTTCCGGAGCGGCTGGTGAAACTGCCGGGGCTGTATCTGGATTTCACCCGGGATTCCAAGCAAATCGATTATGTCGACCTGGTGCAGGTCGCAGCGCTGTATTGCTACAAGGACACCGACCATCCCCTGAGCATGATTGACATGTCCGGGGTTCCCGCCTTCAAGAAACTGGGCATCGACCCGGAGAACAAGGCCCGCTGCGCGGATATCGAAGAAGCGCGGTCGATGTTCTATTAGAGACATCTGAAGCCACGAAGGCCTCTCTGGCCATGCCGCTCTTTTGTGGTCAGGAGACGCTTTTGTGGCGAGGGAGCTTGCTCCCGCTCGGTCGCGCAGCGGCCGCAAAAGCGTAGGGCTGCTTCGCACCCCAGCGGGAGCAAGCTCCCTCGCCACAGGGTTTTGCATCGTCAGGGTTACCCTGGGATAAAACTCACCCGCACCTTCAACCCGCGCTCCTGCCCATCGTGCAAGGTGATCTGCGCCAGGTGCGCACGGCAGATTTCGCCGACGATCGCCAAGCCCAGCCCCGAACCGGCCACTTGCTGGTTGCGTCGATAGAAGCGCTCGAACACCCGGTCCCGCTCGTGCAGCGGAATGCCGGGGCCATCGTCCTCGACCTCCAGCACGGCCGGGGCAGAAACCCGCAGGATTACATTGCCGCCCGATGGGGTATGGGCCAGGGCGTTGTCCACCAGGTTGCTCAACAACTCGTTCAACAAGGTCGGCTCGCCCCGCAGCCATACCGGTTCGTCGGCTTCCAGGGCCAGCGCCACCCCTCGGGCATGGGCCAGCGGCGCCATGGCCATGCCCAACTCACGGGCCAACTGACTGAGATCAAGCAGTTGCGCACCGCCCTCGGCAATGGCCCGGGCGCCGTTTTCCACACGCGCCAAGGACAGCAGTTGGTTGGCCAGGTGGGTTAGCCGGTCAGTACCCTGGGCCGCAGTTTCCAGGGTTTCACGCCAGGTCGCCGGTTCGCTGGCTCGCAAGCCCAGCTCAAGACGCGCCTTGAGCGCGGCCAAGGGCGTGCGCAGCTCATGGGCGGCATCAGCGATGAACTGCGCCTGACGCTCGAATTGCCCGCGCAGACGCTCGGTGAAATGGTTGAGGGCCCGCACCAGTGGCCATAATTCGTGCTGCACTTCCACCAGCGGCAACGGTCGCAGATCATCCGACTGGCGTTCCTCCACCGCCGTGCGCAAGCGCTCCAGCGGGCGCAATGCCGCGCTGACTGCGAACCACACCAACAGCAGCGCGCCCACGGCCAGCATGCCCAGGCGCAACAGCGTGTCGGCCATCAGCCCGCGGGCCATGCTGACCCGCGCCTCTTCAGTCTCCGCTACGCGAATTTCCGCCATGCCGTTCATGTTCGGCTCGCTCACGGCCTTGAGCAGGCTCACCACCCGCACGTTCTGGCCCTGATAGCGAGCGTTGTAAAAACGCGCCAGGGCTGGGTAATCGTCCGTGCGCGGCGTGCCGGGCGGCGGGCCGGGGAGGTTTTCGTAGCCGGAAATCAGCTTCTTGTCGATGTCATTGACCTGGTAATAAATGCGCCCGGCGCTGTCGTAGGCGAAAGTATCCAGGGCCACGTAGGGCACATCCGCACTGAGGCTGCCGTCACGCGCCGAAAGGCCCGCGGCGATGGTCCGGGCCGAGGCCAGCAGGGTCCGATCGTAGGCGGTGTCGGCAGCCTCGCGACCGTTCCAATAGGCGCTCAAGCCGCTGGCGAGCATCAAGACCACCAGCAGCAGTGCGAGGTTGCGAAGCAGCCGCCAGCGCAGGCTGTCGGGCTTATGCATTGCGATTTTCCAATAGGTAGCCAAGGCCGCGGAACGTCACGATCGCCACCGCACGACCATCGAGTTTCTTGCGCAAGCGATGGACGTAGATTTCGATGGCGTCGGGGCTGGCCTCTTCGTCCAGGCCGAACACTTGGGCCGCCAGTTGCTCCTTGCTCATCACCCGCCCCGGCCGGGCGATCAACGCCTCCAGCACGGCTTGCTCGCGGGACGTCAGGGTCAACAGCTCATCGTCGAGGGTAAAGCGGCGGGTGTCCAGGTCATAGACCAGCCCGCCACAGCGCTGCTGGCGTTCACCGCCCAGCACGCTGCGGCGCAACAGTGCCTTGACCCGGGCCTCCAGCTCAGTGAGCTCGAATGGCTTGGCCAGGTAATCGTCGGCGCCGAGGTTCAGGCCATGGACACGGTCCTTGACGTCGCTGCGAGCGGTCAGCATCAGCACCGGCAAGGTCTTGCCACGGGCCCGCAGACGCGCCAGAACCTCGAAACCGTCCATGCGCGGCAGCCCGACATCCAGGACCGCTACTGCGTATTCCTCGCTGCTCAAGGCCAGGTCGGCCGCGACGCCGTCGTGCAGCACGTCCACGGTCAAACCAGTGCTCTTGAGCGCTTGGGCAACGCTTTCGGCGAGCTGCAGATGGTCTTCGACGAGCAGAACACGCATGGATTATTCCTCGATTCAGGGATGGCCGACGCCATTCTTTGGCGCGGAGTTTACAGCCGCATCCGCGACTGTGAAGGCAAAAAACACGCTGAAAGCTTTTGAAAGGTTAGCGAAAGGTTGAGCCGTTAGAGTCACTTTACGGATAGTTTCGACTGACCGCCGCGGCCCGATCGCGAATGAAAAATGCCACGAAGCGTTTTCGTCCTAAAATAAGAAAAATAAAAGCGGAGTACTCACCATGCTGTCCATGCAGCTACAGGCCCCAGCGCCTGCTCGCCCTTCTCGCTCCAACCAGACCGCCTTGGGCGGTGTCGCCCTGTATTCAATCCCGGTAACGACCTGCGCGCCCCATCAGCGATGACCTGGGCGGGATCCGTCACGACACATTTTCACCACACATAACAACAATCCTGTGGAGACAACAATGAACCTATCACTGCGTAAAGTAGCCCTGGCCGCCGGATGCCTGATGTTCGCCGGGCAGTTGCTCGCCGCCGATCCATCCAAAGAGCCCAAGCGCCCCGAATGCATCGCCCCGGCGGCACCGGGCGGCGGTTTCGACCTGACGTGCAAACTGGCGCAAAGCGCGCTGGTGAACCAGAAGCTGCTGACCAAACCCATGCGCGTGACCTACATGCCCGGCGGTGTTGGCGCGGTGGCGTACAACGCAGTGGTCGCCCAACGTCCGGCCGACGCCGGCACGCTGGTGGCCTGGTCCAGTGGTTCGTTGCTGAACCTGGCCCAAGGCAAGTTCGGTCGTTTCGATGAAAACGCCGTGCGCTGGCTGGCGGCCGTTGGTACCAGCTACGGCGCCATCGCGGTAAAAAGCGATTCGCCCTACAAGAACCTCGACGATCTGGTGCAGGCCCTGAAGAAAGATCCAGGCTCGGTGGTGATCGGCTCCGGCGGCACCGTCGGCAGCCAGGACTGGATGCAAACAGCCCTGATCGCCAAGGCTGCCGGCATCGACCCGCGCAAACTGCGCTACGTGGCACTCGAAGGCGGTGGTGAAATCGCCACGGCCCTGCTCGGCGGTCATATTCAGGTCGGCAGTACGGACATTTCCGACTCCATGCCGCACATCCAGAGTGGTGACATGCGCCTGCTGGCAGTGTTCTCCGATAAACGCCTGGACGAGCCGGAAATGAAAGACATCCCGACCGCTCGCGAACAAGGCTACGACATCCTCTGGCCAGTGGTCCGTGGCTTCTACCTCGGGCCGAAGGTCAGCGATGAAGACTACGCCTGGTGGAAAGACGCGTTCGACAAACTGCTGGCTTCCGAAGAGTTCGCCAAGTTGCGCGACCAGCGCGAGCTGTTCCCGTTCGCCATGACCGGACCGGAACTGGATGCCTATGTGAAGAAACAAGTGGCTGATTACAAGGTGCTGGCCAAAGAGTTCGGCCTGATCCAGTAACCGTCTCTGTTCTCGCGGCGGCGCCGGCACTGTCGGCGTCGCCCAGGAGTTAGTCATGCTCACCATCCAACGTATTTTTGCCGCGGTGCTGCTACTGGTCTGTATCGGCCTGGCGCTGATGGCTTGGCCCTATCAAGCCGCCTTTTCCTACGAACCGGTCGGCCCGCGCGCCTTTCCCTTGCTGATGCTCGGGCTGATGGGGCTGGCATTGCTGTACATGGTGTTTCGCCCTACACCCATCGTGCACAGCGACGAAGACCCGCACCTGGACCGCGAAACCTTGCAGAAAATCGGCATCTGCGTGGTGCTGCTGCTGGTATTCGCCGGGACCTTCGAACCCCTGGGCTTCATCCTTGCCAGCATCCTGATCGGCGTGCCGATGGCGCGCCTTTACGGCGGTCGCTGGGTGCCGAGCGTGGTGATCATCAGCCTGATGGCCATCGGTCTTTATCTGTTGTTCGACAAGCTGATGGACGTGCCGCTGCCCCTGGGCCTGCTCGACGTCCTGGAGAATTGATATGGATACCCTGAATTATCTCGGCCAGGGTTTTGGCGTTGCACTGACTCCCTACAACCTCGTCACAGCACTGACCGGCACCCTGATCGGCACCGTGGTCGGCCTGCTGCCGGGCCTGGGCCCGATCAACGGCGTGGCGCTGCTGATCCCGATTGCCTTTGCCCTGGGGCTGCCGCCGGAATCGGCGCTGATCCTGCTGGCCGCGGTGTACCTGGGTTGCGAATACGGCGGACGTATCAGCTCGATCCTGCTCAACATCCCGGGTGAAGCCTCCACCGTGATGACCACCCTCGACGGCTACCCGATGGCCCGCCAAGGCCTGGCCGGCGTGGCGTTGTCGCTGTCGGCGTGGAGTTCGTTCATCGGCGCGCTCATCGCCACCTGCGGCATGGTGTTGTTCGCACCGCTGCTGGCCAAATGGGCGATTGCCTTCGGGCCGGCGGAATATTTCGTGCTGATGGTGTTCGCCATTGTCTGCCTCGGTGGCATGGCCGGCGACCGACCGCTCAAGACCTTCATCGCGGCGCTGATCGGCCTGTTCCTGTCCAGTGTCGGGATCGATGCCAACAGCGGCGTCTACCGCTTCACCGGTGACAACATCCACCTGACCGACGGCATCCAGTTCGTCGTGCTGGTGCTGGGCCTGTTCTCCATCAGCGAAATCCTGTTGCTGCTGGAAAAAACCCATCGCGGCCAGGAAGCGGTAAAAGCCACCGGGCGGATGATGTTCAACTTCAAGGAAGCCGCGTCGGTCTTCACTGTGAACCTGCGCTGCGGCGTACTCGGTTTCATCATGGGCGTGCTGCCGGGTGCTGGTGCGACCCTGGCCAGTGCCGTGGCCTACATGACCGAAAAACGCATTGCCGGCGCCGGTGGCACGTTCGGCCAGGGCGACAAGCGCGGCCTCGCCGCCCCGGAAACCGCTATCGGTGGCGCGGCCTGCGGTGCGCTGGTGCCGATGCTGACCCTCGGTGTTCCCGGCTCGGGCACCACGGCGGTGATGATCGGCGCGCTGTCGCTGTACAACATCACGCCTGGTCCCCTGCTGTTCCAGCAACAGCCGGACATCGTCTGGGGCCTGATCGCGTCGTTGTTCGTCGCCAACGTCATGCTGGTGATTCTCAACATCCCGATGATCCGCATCTTCACCCGGATCCTGGCCGTGCCGAACTGGGCGCTGGTTCCGGTCATCGCGATCATCACCGGGATCGGTGTCTATGCGGTGCATGCCACCACGTTCGACCTGTTCCTGATGATCGGTATCGGCATCTTCGGCTATATCCTGCGCAAGCTGGACTTCCCGCTGTCGCCGGTGCTGCTGGGCTTCATCCTCGGTGGCCTGATGGAGCAGAACCTGCGTCGTGCGCTATCGATTTCCAACGGTGCGCTGGAGATCCTCTGGTCGAGCCCGATCACCTTCGGCTGCTGGGTGCTGACGGCGATCATGCTGTTCATGCCATTGCTGCGGATCTGGCGGCGCCGCGCCGCACAACGTCGCGCCCTGGCCAATGTCTGAGGCGATATTCAGACAATGGTGGGGAACACCGCTGGTCGGCCTGGCCGGCGGTTACCTGGCCAGCCTGATCGGCTGGCCTTTGCCCTGGATGGTCGGCTCGTTGCTGGCGATCATCCTGGTGCGCTGTCTTACGCCGTGGCAACTGATGGAAATCCCCGGTGGCCGTAAATGCGGCCAATGGGTGGTGGGCATCGGCATCGGCCTGCACTTCACCCCGGTGGTGATGGAGCAGGTCCTGAGCCACTTCGGCCTGATCTTCTTCGGCGCGCTGATCACCAGCGTGTCCAGTGTGGTGAGTGTCTGGCTGATGCGTCGCACCGGCGAGGACCGCGCCACCGCGTTCTTCTCGAGCATGCCGGGCGGTTCCGGCGAAATGGTCAACCTCGGCGCCCGCAACGGCGCCGACCTCAGTCGTGTTGCGGCGGGCCAGAGCCTGCGAGTGCTGGTAGTGGTGCTGTGCGTACCGGCGGCCTTCAAGTACCTGTTGGGCGAAGGTGCACCGGTGCAACACGCCACGACGGTGGACTGGCTGTGGCTGGCGATGCTGTTCCCGGCGGGTGCCCTGCTCGCCTGGGTCTGGGAGCGCTTGCGCCAACCCAATCCCTGGTTGTTCGGACCATTGCTGGTCAGTGCGGCGGTGAGCGTCGGTTGGGACCTGCACATCGGCCTGCCCAACGGCGCCAGCCAGGTCGGCCAGTGGTTGATCGGCAGCGGATTGGGTTGTCATTTCAACCGGCAGTTCTTTCGTCGGGCGCCGTCGTTCATGGGGCGTACCCTGATCGGCACGGTGTTGACGATGCTGATCGCCACTCTCGCGGCGTTGGGCCTGAGCACCCTGACCCAGCTGGACCTGCGTTCACTGACCCTGGGCATGATGCCCGGAGGTATCGCGGAAATGAGCCTGACGGCCGAGACGTTGCAACTGTCGGTGCCATTGGTGACGGCGTTGCAGGTGATGCGGTTGTTGTTTGTGCTGTTTCTGGCGGAGCCGTTGTTCAGGTATTGGATGCGCAAGCCGGGTTCGGACTTGTAGACCGAGTTGCCTTCATCGCGAGCAAGCTCGCTCCCACAGAGGATCTGCGGCGAGCACCCATTTTGCATCCCACCACAAAACCCATGTGGGAGCGAGCTTGCTCGCGATGAGGCCCTTACTGCCGACCACTTAAAGCGGCGGCAACCGCCAATCAATAGGCGCCTCGCCATGTTGCTCGAGGAACTTGTTGGCCCGACTGAAATGCCCGCACCCCAGAAAACCCCGATAAGCCGACAACGGCGACGGGTGGACCGAGGTCAGCACCAAGTGCTTGGTGGCGTCGATCAGTTTCTGCTTGCCCTGGGCATGGGCGCCCCATAACAGGAAGACCAGGTTCTGCTGGTGTTCGCTGACCACTTCGATGACCCGGTCGGTGAAATGCTGCCAGCCCTTGCCTGCGTGGGCGTTGGCGTTGGCACGCTCCACGGTCATGGTAGTGTTGAGCAGCAACACGCCTTGGTCGGCCCAGCTTTGCAGATAGCCATGGTTGGGAATATCGATGTTCAGGTCGCGCTTCAACTCCTTGAAGATGTTCACCAGCGACGGCGGCGCTGGCACACCCGGCTGTACCGAAAAGCACAAGCCATGGGCCTGGCCCGGACCGTGGTAGGGATCCTGGCCGAGGATCACCACCTTGACCTTGTCCAGCGGCGTGGAATTAAGGGCGTTGAAAATCAGCGGTGCCGGTGGATAAATTTCCTTGCCGGCGGCGTATTCCCGACGCAGGAATTCGCGCAACTCTGCCATGTAGGGCTGGTCGAACTCGGCACGCAGTGCCTGCTTCCAGCTCGGTTCGAGTTTGATACGGTCGTCGGCAGTCATGGTTGCATCCGGTAAAAACAATGGGCGCACCCTAGGAAAGCCTACATGGCTTGTCAATTGATCTGACGCAGAACCAGCACTTTCCTACGCAGCGGTCATACTGATTATTCAAATTTCTGATCGAGGTCACGATGAATCTGCACTTCGAAGAGCTCACCGGCATCGACGGTGCCCGTATCGGCATCGCCACCCTGGACGCCGAAAAATCCCTGAATGCCTTGTCCCTGCAGATGATCAACGCCTTGCGTGATCGTCTCGATGCCTGGGCCCGGGAGCCGCAGGTCGTGTGTGTGTTATTGCGCGGCAACGGCGCCAAGGCGTTCTGCGCTGGCGGTGAAGTACGCAGCCTGGTAGAGGCCTGCCGTGCCCATCCCGGTGAAGTACCGCCGCTGGCTGCACAATTCTTCGCGGCGGAATACCGCTTGGACTTCAACCTGCACACCTACCCCAAACCCCTGCTGTGTTGGGGGCATGGCTATGTACTGGGTGGCGGCATGGGTCTGCTGCAAGGGGCGAGTACCCGCATCGTCACGCCAAGCAGTCGCCTGGCAATGCCGGAAATCAGCATCGGCCTGTACCCGGATGTCGGCGCCAGTTGGTTCTTGTCGCGCCTGCCCGGCAAGCTCGGCCTGTTTCTCGGCCTGACCGGCGCCCACATGAATGCCCGGGACGCTATCGACCTGGACCTGGCCGACCGCTTTTTGCTGGATGAACAACAGGACGACCTGATCGAAGGCCTGCTGCAACTCAACTGGCAGGAACAGACCGAGATGCAGCTCAACAGCCTGCTCAAGGCCCTGCAACAGGAAGCGGTCGGCCAAATGCCCGAAGCCCAATGGCTGCCACGTCGGCAGAAAATCGATGAATGGCTGGATGTCAGCGATGTGCGCTGCGCCTGGAAAGCCCTCAGCCTGCTGGTGGACCACTCGGATCCCCTGATCGCCCGCGCCGCCAAGACCATGACCGAAGGTTCGCCCTTGACCGCTTATCTGGTCTGGGAACAGATCGCCCGTGCCCGGCATTTGTCCTTGGCCGGCGTGTTCCGGATGGAATACACCTTGAGCCTCAACTGCTGTCGCCATCCGGAATTCAGCGAAGGCGTGCGCGCGCGGCTGATCGACAAGGACCACAAGCCCCGTTGGCACTGGCCGGACATCAACCATGTGCCCGAAGCGGCGGTGGAAGCGCATTTCCACAAGGCGTGGGAAGGGCGGCATCCGTTGGCGGATTTGTCCAACGAGTAACGATCCAGGAAAAAGATCCCTGTGGGAGCGAGCTTGCTCGCGATTACGGTGGGCCAGCAATATCGAAGTGCCTGACACACCGTAATCGCGAGCAAGCTCGCTCCCACAAGTTATCCCATCGGGTTTATTGCAGGCACAAAAAAAGCGGCGCTCAATGCGCCGCTTCTTGTTGCCCAACGATCAGCGGTGACTGCCCCGTCCATCGTGATCGCCGCGTCCCCGATGATCACGTCCGCCTCGACCGCCTCGGTCGTCATTCCAGCCGCCCCGGTCATGGCCGTCCCAGCCACCCCGATTCGGATAAGACCGGTACGCCGCTCGCGGTGGCGAGTAGTAGCGTGGGCCTTGTTGGTAGTAACGCGGTGCCGAGTAATAGCGCGGCGCCGGTTGGTAATACCGCGGGGCGTAATAGCCACGCGGAGCCGAATAATAACTCCCGCCACCGTAATAGACCGGCGATGGTGAGGTGTAGACCTCGGAACGGTAGTAGCTCGAGTCTCCGTCGTAATAAGGCACGCATGCCGAAAGAGTCAAACCGAGAAACGCAATGAGCAGCAGTCGTCGATACATGGCGGCCTCCTGGACCGCGAATGGGCCACATCAGCGACGCTGATGGGCGGCAGCCAACTTTGTGTGACTGACGCATATTCAGACAGCAAAATCGGAATCTGGTGCGACCTGGCAACAACTAGAAACATGTCGCTCGTCGCCCTCTTCCGGTGCGCGACGGCACCACAAGCAAGCACAAACCCGTCCTCAGGTATCCCTCCCCTACACCTGCCCTCTCTAACCCGGGCCTTTGCTCGAATTGGCACGGCTCTCGCTTTAACAAATCCCGTGCAGGAGTCATCACAGGTTCGCGGCACCACAATTTGCAATGGCTGACTAGGGTTCCGGCTCGCTTCTGGCGAGTGGCTGGTCCGAGAGTTGGCGACCTCCAGTTGAGGTTACACGGCGGGACAAAAGCCCGGGAGACAAGCCACCGTTCGCGGTGCCGCGTTGCTCCTGTCCGCCCTTGATCAACTGGAGAACCACCATGCTCAAGCTTCGTCTGTCAGCCCTGCTCCTCGCCGCCCTCTCGGCCCTCGCGAGCTTCTCATCCGCCGCCGCCCAAAAAGACCACTTCAGCGTCTGCTGGACCATTTACGCCGGCTGGATGCCCTGGGAATACGCCGGTAGCCAAGGCATCGTCGATAAATGGGCGAAAAAATACGGCATCCAGATCGATGTGGTGCAGCTCAACGATTACGTCGAATCCATCAACCAGTACACCGCCGGTCAGTTCGATGGCTGCACCATGACCAACATGGACGCCCTGACCATTCCCGCCGCCGGTGGCGTGGACAGCACCGCGCTGATCATCAGCGATTTCTCCAACGGCAACGATGGCATCGTCCTCAAGGGCGAGGACAAGAAAGTCGCCGACCTCAAGGGCATGGACGTCAATCTGGTGGAACTGTCGGTGTCCCACTACCTGCTGGCCCGCGCCCTGGATTCGGTTGGTCTCGCCGAGAAAGACTTGAAAGTCGTCAACACCTCCGACGCTGATATCTCTGCCGCCTTCAACACCGACCAGGTCAAGGCCGTCACCACCTGGAACCCAATGCTCTCGGACATCAAGGCCCAGCCAGGTGTGAGCGAAGTGTTCAATTCCAGCCAGGTTCCCGGCGAAATCATGGACATGATGGTGGTCAACACCCAGACCCTCCAGGACAACCCCGCCCTGGGCAAAGCGTTGACCGGCGCCTGGTTTGAAGTGGTGGCACTGATGAACGCAAAAAACGCCGCGAGCAAGACGGCGCTGGAACACATGGCCAAAGCGTCAGGCACCGACCTCAAAGGTTTCCAGGCGCAACTGGACACCACCAAGTTGTTCGCCACGCCCAAGGAAGCGCTCACCTTCGCCACCAGCGAGCAACTGCCCGCCACCATGGGCAAGGTGGCCGAGTTCTCGTTCCAGCACGGCTTGTTGGGTGAAGGCGCCAAGGACACCAACGCGGTCGGCATGGCGTTCGCCAATGGCGTGACCCGCGGCGACAAGGCCAACCTCAAGCTGCGCTTTGATCCGACCTACGTGCAGCTGGCCGCCGACGCCAAGCTGTAAACCGGAGGACCTGGCATGCGCCTGATCAACCGCTACCCGGATCGTCCCAGCCGCTTGTTGCTGGTGATCCTGCCATTCGCGCTGGTGTTGTTCGCCTACTTCATGGGCTCGGCCGAACGGTTGACGGACAACCCCAACGACAAGCTCCTGCCCAGCGCTGTGCAAATGGCCGATGCGGTCAAACGCCTGGCCTTCACAGCCGATGCCCGCAGCGGCGACTACCTGCTCTGGCAAGACACCGTGTCGAGCCTGCGCCGGTTGGCCATCGGCCTGGGCATCAGCGCCCTGGCCGGGCTGTGCCTGGGCATTGCCGCCGGTACGTTGCCACTGTTTGGCGCACCGCTGTCACCGTTGCTCACCGTGGTGTCGATGGTGCCGCCACTGGCCATCCTGCCGATCCTGTTCATCGTCTTCGGTCTGGGCGAACTGTCGAAAGTGATGCTGATCGTGATTGGCATCACACCGTGCCTGGCGCGCGACCTGGAACAGCGCGCCCGGGAAATTCCGCCCGAACTGCTGATCAAGGCCCAGACCCTCGGTGCGTCGACCTGGACCCTGATGCTGCGGGTGGTGTTGCCGCAACTGCTGCCGCGCCTGTTGATTTCCCTGCGGCTGATGCTGGGTTCGGCCTGGCTGTTCCTGATCGCCGCTGAAGCCATCGCCTCTACGGATGGGCTGGGCTATCGGATTTTCCTGGTGCGTCGTTACCTGGCGATGGACGTGATCTTGCCGTATGTGGTGTGGATCACCCTGCTCGCCTGGCTGATGGACTGGGGCCTCAAGCGCCTGACCCGGCAAGCGTTCCCCTGGTACGAGGGGGCGAAGGCATGAGCTTCATTACGGTGAACAACGTCTGGCAACAGTATGCCGACCAGGTGGTCCTGGAGCGTTTGAACCTGAGCGTCTCTGAGGGTGAGTTCTGCACCCTGGTGGGTGCCTCGGGTTGCGGCAAATCGACCTTCCTGCGCTTGCTGCTGGGCCAGGAACGCGCCAGCCGCGGACAGATTCTCCTGGACGGCGCGCCCTTGGCCGGCGAGCCGGATGCCAGCCGGGGCGTGGTGTTCCAGCGTTATTCGGTGTTCCCGCACCTGAGCGTGCTGGACAACGTGACCCTGGGCCTGGAGTTGCCGCGCTCAGCACTTTTGGGGCGGCTGTTCGGCAGCGCCAAGCGCCAGGCCCGCGAAGAAGCCGCACAACTGCTGGACAAGGTCGGCCTGGGCCATGCGCTGGATAAATACCCGGCGCAACTGTCCGGAGGCATGCAACAGCGGCTGGCGATCGCCCAGGCACTGATCATGAAGCCGCGTGTCCTGCTGCTGGACGAGCCCTTCGGCGCCCTCGACCCGGGCATTCGCAAAGACATGCACGCCCTGTTGCTGGAGCTGTGGCGCGAAACCCGGCTGACGGTGTTCATGGTCACCCATGACCTGTCCGAAGGTTTCAGCCTCGGCACACGCCTGCTGGTGTTCGACAAGGTCCGCACCGACCCGCACGCCCCCGGCGCCTATGGCGCACGCATTACCTACGACATTCCATTGAACAGCGACCGCCGCACCGCCCGTGCCGCCGTCGACGCCCTGCCCGCCGAACTGGCCGGCACGTTGCGTATCGCTTGAAAGGAGTTTCTCCCATGACCGACTCGACCCAATTGTTTACACCCTTCGCCGAAGAAATGCTGCCCGGCGGCGGCCACCGTTCCTTCGTGCTCAAGCGCGGCCAACTGCTGCGCCTGACCGACCTGCGCGGCGGGGCCAACGTGAGCCTGACGATGCTCAATGCCAACGAAAAAACCGAACGCCTGAACCTGCCCGACAGCCTCAAATGCCAACACACCGCCAAGCTCACCGCCGGCCATTGCCTCTACTCCGACATGGGCCGGGTGCTGGCGGCCATCACCGCCGACACCTGCGGCTGGAGCGATAGCCTCGGCGGCGTGCTCTGCGCCGAGGAAGCCGCTGAAAAATATGGTCAGGGCCGCTACCAGGAACTGCGCAACGGCTTCTTTCGCAACGGCACCGACAACCTGCTGGTGGAGCTGGGTAAATGGGGGCTGGGCCTGTCCGACCTGCTGATGACCCTCAACCTGTTCAGCCGGGTCGATGTCGATGAGGCCGGCGGCTTTCACTTCGTTGAAGGCAACTCCCAGGCCGGCGACTACATCGAGCTGTACGCGCCGATGGACACCCTGATGGTGCTGACAGCGCTGCAACACCCGATGGACCCGAACCCGCAATACGCCCCGCAACCGCTCAAGCTCAGTTGGATGAACGCTGACGCCAGCGTCGCCGAGCACTGTCGCCATTCGCGCCCGGAAAACCAGCGCGGCTTCATCAACACCGACCGCCTGTTCGCCTGAGGATCGCTGCCATGTCACTCGCCATCGCCACCGTAAAAAAGCAGCCTGACGCCGCCATCTATCGCGCCACCATCCCCGCCGGGGAACCGTGGCTGGTGGAGGTCAAGAAGGGCCAGACCCTGCGCATCCTCGACCTGGAAGGCAACCAGGCGGTCGATACGCTGTTCTACAGCCTGGTCAACCCCAAGGAACGCTACGACGTGCAGCGCACCCTGCGCCGGCAGAACAGCGTTTACCTGAGCACCGGCAGCGTGCTGTATTCCAACCTCGGCCACCCGATGCTGACCATCGTCGAAGACACTTGCGGGCGCCACGACACCCTCGGCGGCGCCTGCGCCCAGGAAAGCAACACCGTGCGCTACGCCCTGGAAAAACGCTACATGCACAGCTGCCGTGACAACTACCTGCGGGCCTGCGCCCACGACGGGCGGCTGGGCAAGGGCGACATCGGGCCGAACATCAACTTCTTCATGAACGTGCCCGTCACCGCCGACGGCGGCCTGACCTTCGAAGACGGCATCTCGGCGCCGGGCAAATACGTCGACCTGCAGGCCGAAATGGACGTGATCGTGTTGATCTCCAACTGCCCGCAACTGAACAACCCCTGCAACGCCTACAACCCCACGCCAGCGGAGCTCTTGATATGGAACTGAAACTTACCCGCCTGCGCCGCTGGTTGTTTGTGTTGTGCCAGAGCCGGTCGGGGCAGTGCATCAAATAACGCCCTGATCCCCTGTGGGAGCGAGCTTGCTCGCGATAGCGGTCTATCAGTTACATCAAGGTTGGATGTACCACCGCTATCGTGAGCAAGCTCGCTCCCACAAGGGGGCAGTGGTGTTTGGAGGTTTGTCGCCAGGGACGACCCCGGCGGCCATCGAAAACTGCGGGACGGCCCGCATCCCAGTTCAGGCAGCACGCATGCCTGAGGGGGCAATGCCATGTTCGAAAAAATCCTGATCGCCAACCGTGGCGCCATCGCCTGCCGCATCCTGCGGACCTTGCGTGAGCTGAAGGTCGAGGGCGTTGCGGTGTATTCCCAGGCCGACGCCGCCAGCTTGCATATCCTCCAGGCCGATGAAGCCCACTGCCTGGGCGAAGGCGCGGCGGCCAATACATATCTGGCGGTGGACAAGCTCCTGGCGATCGCCAAAAGCAGCGGCGCGACAGCGATCCATCCCGGCTACGGCTTTCTCTCGGAAAACGCCGCCTTCGCGCAAGCGTGCGAAGCTGCCGGTGTTGCCTTCATCGGTCCGACGCCAGACCAACTGCGTGTGTTCGGCCTCAAGCACACCGCCCGCGACCTGGCGCGCCGGCACGGAGTGCCACTGCTCGAAGGCACCGAACTGCTCGACAGCCTCGACGCCGCGCTCTTGGCAGGCACACAGCTGGGCTATCCGGTGATGCTCAAAAGTACCGCGGGCGGTGGCGGTATCGGCATGCGTGTGTGTCGCAGCGCCGCCGACCTGAGCGAATCCTTCGAAGCGGTCAAGCGCCTGGGCCAGAACAACTTCAGCGACGCCGGGGTGTTCATCGAAAAGTACATCGAACGCGCGCGGCATCTGGAAGTGCAGGTATTCGGCGATGGCCAGGGCCAGGTGATCGCCCTGGGCGTGCGCGACTGCTCGGTGCAACGGCGCAACCAGAAAGTCCTCGAGGAAACCCCGGCGCCGAACCTGCCCGAGGGCATGGCCGACGAACTCTGCGCGGCGGCGATCCAACTGGCCCAGGCCGTGAACTACCGCAGCGCCGGCACCGTGGAATTCGTGTTCGACAGCGACGCCGGGCGCTTCTATTTCCTGGAAGTGAACACCCGCCTGCAAGTGGAGCACGGCGTCACCGAGCAGGTGTGGGGCGTGGACCTGGTGCGCTGGATGGTGCAATTGGCGGCCGGTGATCTGCCGCCACTGAACGAGCTCGGCCAAGGTTTGAAAGCCGAGGGCCACGCGATCCAGGCGCGCTTGTATGCCGAGGACCCAGGTCGGGATTTCCAGCCAAGCCCGGGGCTGCTGACCGCCGTGAAATTTCCCCAGGCCGACGGCAAGGCACTGCGCATCGACACCTGGGTCGAGGCCGGTTGCCAGATCCCGCCCTACTTCGACCCGATGATCGCCAAGGTCATTCGCTGGGCGCCGACCCGCGAGCAGGCACGCCTGGGCTTGCACCAAGCGCTGGACGAAAGCCTGCTGTACGGCGTCGAGACCAACCGCCACTACCTGCAACAGATTCTCCTCGACACACCGTTTGCCAGCGGCCAACCCTGGACCCGCTGCCTGGAGGCGTTGGTCTATCGCGCCAACACCGTTGAAGTGCTCAGCCCCGGCACCCAGACCAGCGTCCAGGACTATCCCGGCCGCCTCGGTTATTGGGCGGTGGGGGTGCCGCCGTCGGGGCCGATGGACAGCCGTTCGTTACGCCTGGGCAATCGCCTGCTGGGCAACGAAGAAGGTGCGGCGGCATTGGAAATCACCATGAACGGGCCGCTGCTGCGTTTCAACTGCGCTGCCCGAGTGGCGGTGACCGGTGCGGTGATTGCCCTCACGCTCGACGGCGAAGCGGTGCCGATGAACACACCGTTGTCGATTGCTGCCGGCGCCACCCTCGCGATCGGCAACATCTCTGGCGCCGGGGCGCGCAGCTACCTGTGCCTGCAAGGCGGCGTGCAAGTGCCGGATTACCTGGGCAGTAAAAGCACCTTCACCCTCGGCCAGTTTGGCGGCCACGGCGGACGAGCGCTGTGTACCGGCGACGTGTTGCACCTGGCGCCGCTGGACGAACACACGACGCTGCCGCCAACGAGCGCGCCGATCCTGGAACTGCCAAGCGTGCGGCAGATCCGCGTGATCTACGGCCCGCACGGCGCGCCCGAATACTTCACCGAGCGCTACATCCAGACCTTCTTCGACACGGCCTGGGAAGTGCACTTCAACTCCAGCCGCACCGGCGTGCGCCTGATCGGGCCGAAACCCGAATGGGTCCGCGCCGACGGTGGCGAGGCCGGGCTGCACCCTTCCAACATCCATGACAACCCCTACGCCATCGGCGCCGTGGACTTCACCGGCGACATGCCCGTCATCCTCGGCCCCGACGGCCCAAGCCTGGGCGGTTTCGTCTGCCCGGTGACGGTGATCGAAGCGGACCTGTGGCAGTTGGGGCAACTCAAGGCGGGAGACAAGGTGCGGTTTGTGCCGGTAGATATCTCCACCGCCCGCTCACTGGCCCTGCAATGGTCCCCCTGTGGGAGCGAGCTTGCTCGCGATAGCGGTCTGTCAGTCCCATCGATTCTGGATGTCCCGCCGCTATCGCGAGCAAGCTCGCTCCCACAGGGAGTGGTGTCGCCTGTGGTGTTGGATATCGGCCAGGACGATACCCGCCTGGTGGCAAGGCTATCTGGCGACACCCACCTGCTGCTGGAAATCGGCGCCCCCGAACTGGACCTGGTGCTGCGCTTTCGCGCCCATGCCTTGATGCAGGCGTTGGAACACAAACACCTGCCCGGCGTGATCGACCTGACGCCGGGCATTCGCTCGCTGCAAGTGCACTACCAACCCGAGCAAATGCCCCTGGCCGATCTACTGAATATCGTCGCCGGTGAGTGGGACGCGGTGTGCGCCGCCCAGGACCTGCAAGTGCCGTCGCGCATCGTCCACCTGCCGCTGTCCTGGGATGACCCGGCCTGTCAGCTGGCCATCGAAAAATACATGACCACGGTGCGCAAGGACGCGCCCTGGTGCCCGAGCAACCTGGAGTTCATCCGGCGCATCAACGACCTGCCCAACCTCGATGAAGTGCAACGCACGGTGTTCGACGCCAGCTACCTGGTGATGGGCCTGGGGGACGTCTACCTCGGCGCGCCGGTCGCCACGCCGCTCGACCCGCGCCATCGACTGGTAACCACCAAATACAACCCGGCCCGCACCTGGACCGCAGAAAACTCGGTGGGCATCGGCGGCGCCTACATGTGCGTGTACGGCATGGAAGGTCCTGGCGGCTATCAGTTCGTCGGGCGCACGTTGCAGATGTGGAACCGTTATCGGGACGTCGCCGCCTTCGACGGCAAGCCGTGGCTGCTGCGGTTCTTCGACCAGATCCGCTTCTATCCGGTCAGCGCCGACGAACTGCTGCGCATCCGCCGCGAGTTCCCCCTGGGCCGCTTCGACCTGGAGATCGAGCACAGCCAGCTCAACCTCGCCGACTACCAGCGTTTCCTGGTGCAGGAAGCCGACGGCATCGCCGCGTTCCGCCAACGGCAACAAGGCGCCTTCGACGCCGAGCGCGAGCGTTGGATCGCCAGCGGCCAGGCGCACTTCGACAGTGAAGAACCGGCCATCGCGCCGAGCGAAGATTCGCAACTGACTGACGGTCAACTGAGTGTCGACAGCCACATCGCCGGCAACCTCTGGCAGGTGCAGGTAGACGTTGGTGCACGGGTCGCCGCCGGCGATGTGCTGGTTATTCTCGAGTCGATGAAAATGGAAATCCCGCTGCTTGCGCCCTCGGCCGGCGTGGTGCGCGAGGTGCGTGTCCAACCCGGTTCTGCAGTGCGCGCCGGACAGCGCGTCGTGGTGCTGGACCGTGACTGAACTCAATCAAAGGATTAACACCATGAACTTCTCTCTTCGCTTGGACGACCTGCGCAATACCTACCGCAGCGGCGAACTGACGCCACGCCAATTGCTGTTGGGCCTGCGGGAAAAAGCCGCGGCGCTGAACCCGGACTATCACCTGTTCATCCACCTGCTGACGGCAGAGGAGCTGGAACCCTACCTGACCGCATTGGAAAGCCGCGACTTGGAGAGCCTGCCGCTGTACGGAGTGCCGTTTGCCATCAAGGACAACATCGACCTGGCCGGCATTCCAACCACCGCCGCCTGCCCCGCGTTTGCCTACGTGCCAGACCGTTCGGCGACCATTGTCGAGCAGTTGCTGGCACTGGGCGCGATCCCTCTGGGCAAGACCAACCTCGACCAATTCGCCACCGGGCTCAATGGCACTCGCTCGCCCTACGGCGCCTGCCGCAACAGCGTGTTGCCCGACTATCCGGCAGGCGGTTCGAGCGCCGGCTCGTCGCTGGCCGTGGCCCTGGGCGTGGCGAGCTTTGCCTTGGGCACCGACACCGCCGGCTCCGGGCGGGTGCCCGCAGCGTTGAACAGCCTGGTGGGGTTGAAGGCCACCCTGGGGTTGATCTCCACGGCGGGCGTGGTCCCGGCCTGTCGCACGCTGGACTGCGTCACCACCTTCACGGCGACGGCCAAGGAAGCCAGCCAGCTCTTGGCGCTGACAGCCCGTCCAGACCCTCGTGACGACTACAGCCGCCACAACCCGCAGTGGAACGACGGCGCCGCGTTCGGCGCGCCCCGGCGCTTTCGCTTCGGTGTGCCGCGCCAGCAGGACCTGGCATTTTTCGGCTGCCAGGAAGGTCCGCAACTGTTTCAGGAAGCCATCGACCGACTCGAACGCCTGGGCGGCGAAGCCATGGAACTGGACTTGTCGCCGTTCCTGGAAGCCGCACGGCTGCTGTATGAAGGCCCCTGGGTGGCCGAACGCTACAGCGTTGCCGGCCCCTTGATGGAGCGTGAGCCGGAAGCCGTACTGCCGGTCATCCGCACCGTCCTGGCGAAAGCGCCTACGGTGGATGGAGTACAAACCTTCCGCGCCCGCTACCGTTTGCAAGCACTCAAAGCCCAATGCGACCGGGCCATGGACGCGCTCGATTGCGTACTCACACCGACCATCGGCCGGCCGGTGACCCTCGCCGAACTGGCCGCCGAACCGGTGCTGCGCAACTCGGAGCTGGGTTACTACACCAATTTCATGAACCTGCTGGACTACGCCGCCGTCGCCGTTCCCAGTGCGTTCATGGGCAACGGCTTGCCTTGGGGCGTGACGTTGTTCGGTCGAGCCTTCACCGACCAATACCTCTTGAGCGTGGCCGATGCCCTGCAGCGTCAACAGGACAAGGCCTTGCCCGTGCCCGCCAAGCCGGCGCGCCACGACCGGGCGCGGCTGGTGGTGTGTGGCGCACACCTGGACGGGTTGGCGCTGAACGGGCAACTCAAGCAACGCGGTGCGCGTCTGATCGAGGCCACCCAAAGCTCAGCGGATTACCGCCTCTACGCCCTGGCCGGGGGCCCACCCCTGCGCCCCGGCATACTTCGGGTCAGCGAGGGCGGCGTGGCAATCGAGGTGGAGGTCTGGGAACTGCCGAGCAGCGAACTGGGTTCATTCCTGACTGGCATCCCCGCACCGTTGGGGCTGGGCAAGGTGCAACTGGCCGATGGTCGCTGGGAAAGCGGATTCATCTGCGAATCGTACGGCCTGGACGGCGCTCGGGACATCAGTCACCTGGGGGGGTGGCGGGCTTATCTGCGTAGCCTGGAATAAGGCTGAACCTGTGGCGGGGGAGCTTGCTCCCTCCCCATGGTCCTACAAACCTGCAAATCCGAATGTCTTTTCCCACAAGGCCACTAAACTGATTTCATTGGGTCTGCGCCAAGGGAATCGCCATGTCGCTCCGTTCGCCGTTGTATTCCCAGCGCAAGCCGCTCCTGGCGGTGGTGGCGCTGCTCGGTATAGGTTTCCTGATCATTGCGTTGCTGGGCTATTACGCAGCCCATGCCTCGGTACGCGATAACATCCTCAAGACGCTGTACGTGAACCTGCTGATCGGCATACTCGTGACGCTGGCAGTCCTGGCAATCCTTTATCGGTTGATCAACAGCTACCAACAACGCATCGACGCCCAGGCCACCCTCGACAGCCTGACCGAACTACCCAATCGCCGTGGTTTCGACCTGCTGGCCGTGCAAGCCCTGCACGAAGCCCAGCGCGAGCCCAAACCGTTGACTGCGCTGCTGGTGGAACTGGACGATTTCAAGCGGTTGGACACCACCCATGGTCATATCGCCACCGATCAACTGCTGACCGGGTTCGCCCGCGACCTGACGCAAAGCCTGCGGTATTCGGACATCGTGTGCCGCTGGAGCACGGAAGCCTTTGTCGTCCTGCTCAAGGACACCGACGGACAGACCGGTCTGAAAATCGCTGAGAAAATTCGTCAGCACATCGAAAAGCAGCGCTATTTCTGCAGTGGAAAGCAATTGCTGGTCACCGTCAGCCTCGGCCTCACCACCTTGCAGGACGAAGACACCTTGCACAGCCTGCTGTCGCGGACCGATCATGCGCTGCAACGCGCCCGGCAGACCGGGTGCAATCGAACCTGCGTGGAAATGCCTCACTCCAGTTATGAATAAACCCGATCTTTGCCCGGCCTGCGGCGGTGCCAATGACTGCACCCTGGCCGACCCACGAACCGCCGACCGGGCCTGCTGGTGTTACGGCGTGAGCATCGACCCGGCCGTGCTCGAGGCATTGCCAGCCGAGCTGCGTGATCAGTCCTGCCTGTGCCCACGCTGCGCCCAGGTCGAAGCCCAGTTGCGCGCCAAGCCCCAGCCGATCGCGTAAGATGCCCGCCCTCCGTTGCCTTGCCTGAACTGCCCATGCGCGTCGACCGTTTCCTCAGTAATCTGCCGCGATTCAATCGCCAACAAGTGCGCCTGTTGCTGGTGGAGCGCCGGGTGCGGATCGACGGCCAGACCGTCAGCGATCCCCATGCACAAGTCCGTGAATTCAGCCGTGTAGAAGTCGACGACGAAGTGCTGCAAGCAGGCCGGCCGGCGCGCTACTTCATGCTGCACAAGCCGCCCGGCTGTGTCAGTGCGACTCGCGACCCGCAACACCCCACTGTCCTCGACTGGCTGGACGAACCGGACAAGGACGACCTGCACATCGCCGGGCGCCTGGATTTCAACACCACCGGGCTGATGCTGATCACCAATGACGGCGCCTGGTCGCGGCGCCTGACCCAACCACAGACCAAACTGCCCAAGGTCTACTACGTCGAAACCGAGCAAATCATCACGGCCGAATACGCCGACACCTTTGCCCGGGGCCTGTACTTTGCCTTCGAAGACCTCACCACCCAACCAGCAGAGCTGACGCTGCTGGGGCCCAGATCGGCGCGCTTGAGCATCGTTGAAGGGCGCTATCACCAGGTCAAGCGCATGTTCGGCCACTTCAACAACAAGGTGCTGCGCCTGCACCGCGAGCGCATGGGCCCGCTGACGTTGGACGCCCATCTCGAGCCGGGCCAGTACCGCGCCTTGAGCCTTGAAGAAGTCCATCTCATCTGAACCTGCTACCGCTGGGCAGAAGTGTCGAACAATTTTCCGATAGGTACTTGCGCAACGGTCGTCCCCCTGCTTGAATCAGGTCGTCGGCCGAAATGTGACCGATGAGTCACAACATACTTCCAAGAAACTTTTTGCCGGCTGGAACCCTCAGGTTCCGCCTTGTCCCGCCGGCGAACTGCCCGCCTATAACAATACCCGTCGACCGTTTTTTTTGGATCGACATGGGCTTTATCTTCCAGGCGTATGCCTACCTGTCACATTGCCCGTGCAATCTCATTGCGCGCATACCCGCTTGCCAGGAGTCTTATGACATGAGGCCAGAAATCGCTGTGCTGGATATACAGGGTCAGTATCGGGTTTACACGGAGTTCTATCGCGCAGACGCCGCACAAAAGACCATCATCCTGGTCAACGGCTCAATGGCCACCACCGCGTCGTTTGCACAGACCGCCAAAAACCTCTACCCGCAATTCAATGTTGTGCTGTACGACCAACCCTACGCGGGCAAGTCAAAAGCTCACAACCGACATGAGCAAATGCTGACGAAAGAGATCGAGGGCCAGATTCTTCTGGAACTGATCGACCACTTCGCCGCCGAGCACGTGCTGTCGTTTTCCTGGGGCGGCGCCGCTACGCTGACCGCCTTGGCGCAACGGCCACGGCGCATCGAAAAAGCGGTGATCAGTTCGTTCTCGCCGGTGCTCAATGCGCCGATGCGCGACTACCTGGAACGCGGTGTGGATTACCTCGGCAGCCTGGACGGCGACCGTGTCGGACACTTGGTCAACAGCACCATCGGCAAGCATTTGCCGCCGCTGTTCAAGCGCTTCAACTATCGCCATGTCAGCAGTTTGGCCGAGCATGAGTACGGGCAGATGCACTTCCACATCAGCGATGTGCTCCACAGCGACCAGCTGTGCTACGTCAACGCCGCGAAAAAAATCAACGTGCCCGTGTTGTTCCTGAACGGCGAATGGGACGAATACACCGCGGCCGACGACGCCAGGCTCTTTGCCGATCACGTGCAGTACAGCAGCTTCAGCACACTGCAAGCCACCGGGCACTTCCTGGACATGGAACACAAAGCCGCCTGCCGCGACAGCCGTAACGCCTTGTTGGGTTTCCTCACACCGGAACACCACGAAAGCCGACCGCGCTATAGCTACGTACAGGGCTACCATGCACTGGCCATCTGAAACCGAGTCCTGGCGAGCAAGCCCCGTCCTGCGCCTTCAGCAACGGGGCTTGCCCGCCAACGACCGCTCTGGTTTGAGGCTCGCATAGACGACTGACCGCACGTTGCGTGAAGAAAAACTTCAAATCCGTGCCCACATCTGGTACAAAGTCAGCCGCTCTGAGCGGGTGTCGTATAATGGCATTACTCCAGCTTCCCAAGCTGATAACGAGGGTTCGATTCCCTTCACCCGCTCCAATCGAATTCTGGTCCTGCGTCGTATGTTTTTTTGGCGAGGGATTAAAAAAACCGGCTCTTGGTGGCCGGTTTTTTTTGGTCTGGAATTTTGTGGGATTGGCACCCGAGTACCTATGAAGGAGAGCAAGGATGCACCTGATTGACTCATATCTGCCTACGTATCAGTTCAGTGAATTGCATACCATGGACATCCCCGTAGACCCTTCCCATGCCATGGCGGCAATCCTCGCCCATCGCCCCGAAGACGATCGTTTTTTTCGGTATGCAATCAAGCTTCGCGAACTCCCCATGCGCCTGCTGGGTCGATCCCGGCACCCAGAGGCTGATCAACGCGCTTCTTTCGGCATGGATAATTTCACGTTGCTTCAGCGCAACGGCGATGTAGAGGTCGCTTACGGGCTCGCCGGCAAGCTGTGGAAAGCTGACTACGGCCAAGTCGTTGTCGCGGATGCCGAAGCGTTCGAGCTATTCAATGAGCCGGGGAATGTGAAGCTGGTCATTAGCTTCACCTGCCAGTTGCTGCGACCGGGCTTGACGAGGGTCACCACGCAGACACGGGTGCATTGCCTCGACGCGGATGCGTTGCGAAGTTTTACGTCGTATTGGTATTTGATTCGGCCGGTCAGCGGGCTTATTCGTCGGCGCATGCTGAAGGCTATTGCGAGGCGTTGTGCAGCAGGCGCTTTGAAGAGCAGTACGCCAAGGGCATGAATGAGCGCTCATGAAGAAGATTTCACCGCGCCCTCGCCAAGAGGGGAACTGGTAGGCGGCAAGGGTGCCGACCGAACCGGATTGGGCTATGCCGAAAAAAGTATTTGGGCGACAGAGAATCAAACATGTTTTGCGATAAAAGCGACGACGGCAAACAGAGTCAAGGCGAACGCAGCACCGATGCTGAACGGCAGCAACGTAACGCGGAGCGTGGTCGGAGCCGGGCGTCTCATCTCTTCAGCTAACGCCTCTACCTCTTGATGCAATTGCTCGATGCTTGCTTGATAACTACGAGGTGTAGGCATGTTTCTTTCTCCTCCGAGGTCGTGGGTCGCGCTGAGCCTGAACCATTTCGAGCAATGTGAGCCGTATGCTTGCGAAGCTCAAGTACCAGTAATGTTGGGTGGGTATTGGCGCATTGTGGCGAACCAGCGCTCAAATTTTAATCCCAAAACCCGCAACGGCGACAAGGGCGGTCGCAACCCCTGCCCCTACTGCGTACAGGTACCAGAAGGCCTCGTGCTTCAGCTTCGTTTCCTCGGCCGTAAGTTTGCGAGTCTCAGCCAACAGCTTTCGGGTTTCGACCAATAGTTTATCGAGTTCTAAATTATCGCGGTCGTTCTGAAGCATTGATCATCCTTCCAAGGTTTGAGCCGCCGCACCAAGCGTCGTTTTCTGCGAAGCCGGCAAAATCTGTCGGACGTCAATGGCTTATCACTAATCGTGCAGTCCGTTCTGCGGGGCACTATTTCCTATCTACCCTGCTGTGGATAGCGGGTAACTCCCGCTTCGTTTGTAGGCAAGATCAGAGAGTTGCGTACGACAGAGAATCAACTGTTTTTCGGTCAGTTGATCGTCTTGTTGGCGCTTGTTTTTAGGTAGAGGCAACCTCGGACATAGTCCTGAGAACAAATGAGTCCCGTGGCGAGGGAGCTTGCTCCCGCTTGAGTGCGAAGCGCTCACAAGAGGGGCCGCTGCGCAGCCCAGCGGGAGCAAGCTCCCTCGCCACGTATTGCATGGACCCGGGAGATTTGTAGGCAAAATCCGAGAATTGCGTAGGGGGTGCGCTTACGTTGCTTTTCGGCGAGCTTTCGCCTTGTTGCCCTTGTCCTTCGGTGGCTACTCTCCAGACGTCGCTGCAAATTCAGCGACCGGGCCTAGGAACCCGTTGAGTTCAAGGCGCACAGCGCCCATAAAATTGCAGGCGTTTTTTGTGTTTGCGATGATGTTTTATGGCGGCTGTGCGTGGGACACCCTCGGGTGTGCCGGGTGCCTTGATTCCCGGTTCCTAGCCCACGTACGGCCGCCACCCGAATCTAGGAAAGGATGGCGGCGGTTTCTCAAGTCCCCGACCGACTCCCACCTAACGACAAAACAAAAAGCCCCGGCGTTTTTCGCAGCGGGGCTTTTTGTATCTTGGCCGCCCACTTGTGTCGTTCATTGCTCAGTCCCCGGCAAATGCCCCAACGGCAACGCCCCCGGCGTCTTCACCGTATGAATCGCAAAGTTGCTCCGGATATCACTCACACCCGGCAGTTTCAGCAGCCGCCCAGTGAGAAAACGGTCGTAGGCCCGCAAATCCGGCACCACCACTTGCAACAGAAAATCCGATTCGCCTGACACCAGAAACGCCGAGATCACTTCCGGCAACGCCGTGACGGCCTGGCGAAACGCTTCGGCTTGTTCGTCGTTGTGCCGTTCAACTTTCACGCCGACAAAGATCGTTAATCCGAGGCCCACTTCATCACGGTCCAGGATGGCTTGATAACCGCGAATGACACCGGCTTCTTCGAGCATCCGCACGCGGCGCAAGCAGGGCGACGGGGACAGGCCGATTTCTTCGGCCAGTTGTACGTTGCTCAGGCGGCCGTCCCGTTGCAGCGCGGCGAGGATTTTGCGGTCGAAGGCGTCCAGTTTCATGGATTGGCAGATTCCGATTTAATGGCACGAATAAGTGGCAGGTTATGCCAATTAGCAACGCTTTAGAAGTTGACTTCGCAACCACCTGCCCTACCTCTCGGCTCTAGACTGACGCTATCAAATCGTCGCTCAAAGGGGTGTCACGTGGCAGAGCTCTGGTTGTTCCTGATGGCCTTGATGGTGGTCTACGTGTTGCCCGGGCCGGACATGATTCTGCTGCTGCAAACCGGTGCCCGTCAGGGCAGGGGCGCGGCGCTGGCGACGGCGGTGGGCCTGGGGGTTGCTCGTGGGTGTCATGTTGCATTGGCGGCGTTGGGGCTTTCGGCCTTGTTCAAGACAGCACCATGGACATTCGATGTGGTGCGCCTGGCCGGGGCTGCCTACTTGTTATGGATCGGTTTTCAATGCCTGCGGACCACCTTGTTGCCGAGTTTTGAAAGCGCCGCTGTCGAGGCCGGAAAGCGGCGTTGGCACCAGGCGATTCGGCGTGGGCTGCTGACGAACCTGCTCAACCCCAAGGCCTTGCTGTTTTGCTCAGTGCTGTTGCCGCAGTTCATCGATCCACAAGGCGGACCAGTGCTGGGGCAATTCGCGACTCTGGGCATGGTACTGGTCGGCGTCGGCCTGCTATTCGATAGCGCCTATGCATTGGCGGGTGTCGCACTCGGTCGCTGGCTTCAGCGTTCGCCTTCGGCCCAGCGCGTGCAGCAGTGGTTGTTTGGCAGTCTTCTGATTGGTTTTGCGGTACGGTTGACGTTTGTGCAGCAGTCATAGCGACCGTAGTTTCGCGAAGTGGCTCCTGGTATTTGGACTGTAAATCCAGGAGTTGCTTCGCCCCCCAGCGGGAGCAAACGCCCTCGCCACGAATACATTTTTCCTTCTAGATCATAGGCTGCGTGGCCGTTATCCATTGTCTACCTCGCAACTGATAACAGCGCACTAGCATGGGGTGCTAGGGGTCGAGCAAATCGTTCATCAACCTTCCCAACAAACCCAATTGCAACGCCGGCCCAGTCAGACTAGACTCCTCCCAAAATGGGAGAAAATAGGTGCGAATTATCGCGAGAGGTACCTTGCGGGAATTTTGGGAAAGCAATCCAGCTTATGCCGATTCCCAGACGCCATTGGTTGAATGGTATCGACACATGGAGAAAGCGACCTATCGAACGCCTCAAGAGATTAAGGCTGAACTCAGAACAGCCAGTATTCTCAAAAACGCCAGGGTTGTATTCAACATCGGCGGTAACAAATACCGAGTAATTCTGGCAATCGATTATCAGCGACAGCTTGGTTTTGTACGATTCGGCGGCACCCACGCCCAGTACGACCAAATCAACGCGGAGACCGTATGATGAACATCAAACCCATTCGCAACCAGGATGACTTGAATGCAGCGTTTACTCGCATCGAACAGCTCTGGGGTGCGGAAGTCGGTTCGGCTGAAGGCGATGAACTGGAAATCCTGGCCTTGTTAATCGAAAAATACGAGGACGAGCACTACCCGATGCCCCCCTCCGATCCAATTGAGGCAATTAAATTCCGAATGGATCAACAAGGCTTGACTCCGCGTGACTTGGAACCGTTCCTTGGTTCGAGCGGCCGTGTGTCTGAAGTGCTGAACCGCAAACGCAAGTTGAGTCTGGCGATGATTAAACGCCTGCACGACGGATTGCGAATTCCTTACGAGAGCCTACTGTCGGACGTTGCGTAATACATAACGACTCAACACCAATCTGCAGCAGCATCTCAAGATCAAAAAAACCGGTCCAACATGGCCGGTTTTTTTGCACTTTTTTCTGCAACAGCTAAAACTCGAGGGCTGCTTCGCCCCCCAACGGGAGCAAGCTCCCTCGCCACACAAGCATTACGTCCGGCTTCACATCCCGAAATAAACCCGCCCCGCCTCGCCGCCGCCCTTGTGCGACGCCGCTTCTAGACTTCGTTGCAGTGACTGCGCATGCCTCCCGAGGTCACCTTCGGTGGTTATAGTGTTGATCATTCATTTTCAGTAGGTATAGTACCTACCAAGCGCACGACACGGAGGTGTTGTGAATAGCCGATTTTTGATAGGCCAGATCATTGCAGACGGTTGGTATCTGGTGCGGGTTCGGGGCAGCCACCATCACTTCAAGCACCCGACCAAACCGGGATTGGTCACGGTTCCTCATCCGAAGAAGGACCTGCTCAAGAAAACGGCCATCAGTATTTTGCAACAGGCACTGCTTCAGCCGGCCCGTTGCGCGACGTTCGCGGAGGACGATGAATATGCTTTACCCGATTGCGATTTCCATGGGCGATGACAAGCACGCCTGGGGTGTTGAAGTGCCGGACATTCCCGGTTGTTTTTCCGCAGGCGACGACCTGGACGAGGCCATGGCGATGGCGCGTGAGGCCATCGAGGGTCACTTCGAGATTCTGGCTGAAGACGGCTCGCCGATTCCGTCGGCCAACACCGTCACCTTGCACGCCGCCAATCCGGCATATGCCGGCTGCACCTGGGCGCTGGTGGACATCGATGTGACCAAGTACCTGGGCAAGGCGCAGAAACTCAACATCACGTTGCCCGGCTATCTGCTCAATCGTATTGATGAATACGTGTTGCACCATCCTGAAGAGAAGAGCCGTTCCGGGTTCCTGGCTTCGGCAGCGCTGAAGGTGTTGCAACAAGGGCGCTGAGACGCCACCACCGACTGTGGGAGCGAGCTTGCTCGCGATAGCGGTGTGTCAGGCGCCCGTGATATCGCTGAGCCGACGCCATCGCGAGCAAGTCGCTCCCACAGGGTTGAGCTAGACGACTATTTGTTTTCCGTTCCCGACTCTTTCATCTGCACCGAGGACTTGGTGCCATCGGTGTTGTCCTTGGTCTCGTTACCCGAGTTGTCGAAGCAGCCTTGCAGGGCGAACAAACAGCAGGCAAGGCAAACAGTGCGTGCGAGGCTCATGGTGGACTCCGAAGCTGAGGACCTTAAGGAGTGACCTGCCAACGCGGCAATTGGTTGCGATGATTTTCAGGCTGCACGAAAAACTTGCCGAACAGCGGCGCCTGAAAATGTAAGCAGAATTTTCACCGTTTCGTTGCTGTCACACCAGACAGGTGCATCCATAAGGAACACAGCAATGACCTTCGCAAAAATCGCTCAAAAACTGGCCCTTTGGGCGGGGAGCCCCAAGACGTTTCTGGGGGCCATCGTGTTGTTGGCGCTCTGGGCCCTCAGCGGACCGCTTTTCGACTTCAATGACACATGGCAACTGATCATCAATACATCAACGACGATCATTACCTTCCTGATGGTGTTCCTGATTCAAAACACGCAGAACCGCGATACCGACATCTTGCATCTCAAGGTCGATGAGTTATTGCGAGCGACCAAGGAGGCACAGAATGCCATGCTCGGCCTTGAGTCGCTGGACCTCAAGCAACTGGAAGCGCTGAGAAAGCATTACCAGGCCATGGGCCAGGGTGAAGCCAAGAGTCTTGAAGGGCTGGAAGAAAAGAACAAAGTAGACCTGAACCAGTGCTGACGCAGACGCGCTGGAAGGTTCTCATTTTGGCGGGCAAAAATCAGCCGGGACGCGAACGTCCCGGCCCTGAATACAAAAACGCAGCGGATCAGCGGCTGGCCTGCAGCGCCCTGGCCATTTCGAGATGGGTCTGCAGTTTAGGCAGGGTTTCATCGGCGAAGGCCTTGATCTCCGGCACTTCGGTGGTCTGGGCCTCCTGCTGGATCTGCGCGATGGCCTCCTCGGTGGCCTTGACCTGGGTGGCGGCATACGCAGCCTCGAACGACTCGCCTTCCTTGACCTGCGGCATCAGGGCCTTGGCCTTGTCCGCCACCTCCTCCCGGGGGGCGACAGGCAAGTCGAGCTTCTTGGCGATCTTCGCCAGGTGTTGATTGGCCGTGGTGCGGTCATTGATCACCATGATGGTGTAGTCCTTGACCTCCCTGGATTCGGCTTTCCCGTGGGCCATGCGACTTGTCTCGATGTCGGCCATGCCTTTGGCGGAAGCATCGTTGATGAATTCGGCAGGCGATTGGGCCCAGGCACTGTTGGCGCCCAGGCCCATCAACACGACAACACTGGTGGTGCGAAAAAAGCTGGCCATACGGCTCATGGTCGCGCCCTCCTCTGATGAAAGTTCTGGTGGTTTATCCACCGTTGAATCAGAACCAGCCATGAATACAGCGAAACGTGCGACTCGACTTTCGACGGTTTCTATCGACGGTCGTGATGGTGGTTCTCCCACTTCTGCGACCCGCTTCGGACATCTTCGTTCGATCATGAGCAATGTTTGCCAGATAAATACCGCCTGAAGCGGGCATGGTCCAGCCCCCAATTCGTGGATGCAGGGCGCGCAGTTCTCTTCTCACATTCGAATTGGATACGGGTTGAAGGTTTGAGAAAGGTGCTCGTGCCACGACGAACGGTGGCGCGCTTTCAGATACCGAATGTCCTGTGATTCTGGCGTTTGGCCGCATACATCGCCTCGTCGGCGTGGCGGAACAGGGCAATATCTTCATTGCCATGGTCGGGGAAACAGGCCACGCCGATGCTCGGTTCGATGCTCAGGCAGTGCCCGTCCAGACGCAGCGGCTGGGCCAATGCATGGCGGATTTTTTCCTGCACGCGCTGGGCATCCTCCAAGGCCTGGATGCTGTGCAGCAGCACCACGAACTCGTCCCCGCCAATACGTGCCACGGTGTCGGTGTCGCGGATACAGCCCTTGAGACGATTGGCCACCGCTTGTAACAGCATGTCGCCAACCCCGTGGCCATAGGTGTCGTTGATCTGCTTGAAACGGTCCAGGTCGATGTACAGCAAGGCCATGCGCCCGGACGACGCGCGAGCGCTCGCCAATGCGCACTTGAACCGCTCCCGGAGTAATTCGCGGTTGGGCACCTGGGTCAATTGATCGTACTGAGCCATGTGCTGCAACCGGGCGTGCAATTGCTTGCGCTCGATGGCGACGGTGATCTGTGCGCAGACGTATTGCAGCAGTTCCTTGTCCTGCTCGGTGTAGCGCTCGTTGTGCGGCGCACTCTTGACGATCAGCGCGCCAATCGTGCCGCTCTGCGAGTTCAGCGGCACGCCCAGCCAACACGGCGCATCCGGCTGCGCCACAAGGTCGTCGAACCCCGGCGGCAAGTCGTTGCAACCGGGCGTCAGGAGGATTGGCTGGCCGCTGCGGATCACCTCGGCGCACAAACGCCCCGTGACCGTGCCCGGCAATTCGGGCTGCCCTTCCCGGTCGTCGACGTGATAAGGGAAGTTAAGTTGCGAACATTGTTCGTCATACAGCGCCACCGAAAAATTCAGCGCCGGCAGCCACTCGCCAATAATCAGGTGGATGCGCTTGAACAGCGCCAGCAGGTCTGCCGCGGCATGGGCTGCCTCGGAAATCGCATACAACGCCGCCTGTCGGGACTCGGCCTGCTTACGTTCGGTGATGTCCCGGGCTACGGCAATGCGCAGCTGGTCCGCCGGCGACCAGCGCGCCGACCACAGGATGTGCACCACCCGACCGTCCTTGCGCAGGTAACGGTTCTCGAAATTGAGCTTGGGCTCGCCGTCCATGATCTCCCGCGCCGCCTCAAGGGTCCGCTGGCGGTCGGCGGGGTGCACCAGGTCGATCATCGGCTGGCCGATCAGCTCCTGCGGGGTGTAGCCAAAAATCTGTTCACAGGCAGCACTGACAAACACAAAACGCCCTTGGCCGTCGACGGCACACACAGCGTCCAGCATAAGGTCGATGTAGCTGGCCAGCGGCGCGGAACTTCGAGTGTCCATGGGGCTGGAGGTCATCCGGATAATGCAACGGTGAGCGAAGCGAGTGTTGGTCAGTTCTTGACGCCGATACAACGAGCGAGACCGACGCGCCCAGTACCGATGAGGATAGCGCAGGCAATCATTCGTAGGGGATGAAACGCCAAGTAGGTCAGCCACTCGATTCGACACCGACCCGTCAGAACTCCGTAAAAAACACCATGCCGGCATACGGTGCCTGCCGGCAGGCCTTCAACCGCGACGCCAAGTCGCCCACATGGACCTCGAGCTTGTGCCCGTCCGGGTCGAGAAAGTAGAACGAATCACCCTCGCTGCGATTGTCTCGCCATGATGACACCTGGGCCGAGTTCAGCCGCGCCACCAGCTCCGGAAAATCCTCGGCAGCGATGCTGAAAGCGTAATGGGTGTAGCCCGCTGCCGGCTCGGGCCTGCGCAACGGGTCGAAAGCCAGGCACAACCACAAACCCGGCAGCGACAAATAGGCCCCGCGGTCCCACTTGGCTTCGAGACGCAGCTGCAATAGCTCGCCATAAAAAACCACACTGCGATCCAGGTCGGTGACAGCGAGGGTCAGATGATTGAGGCCTGAGAGCATCAGCAAGCTACCTTCCAAAAAAGAGTGATAACCCAGCGGGCTTGGGGCAAATCCAGGGTGCTCCGAAGCTCCGACACCACTGATGGATTCCCCGTCCAAGGTCCTAGGCAAAGTCCTACGCAGAAATCTCCAGTGACACTCAAGCACGCCGGAAACAGCCGATTCAAAGCCCTGCACAACAATCTGTAAAGTCTGGAAACACACCGCTATCGAAACACCCCACGGACAGCACCACTCACCAAGGAATGTAATCGCACCATGAACCAGACTGCTCAAGCGCCCCATCACTTCACCCACTACCGCAAGGTGATTTCCCTGGCAGACCAGAACTGGCAGGGCACCGAAGCCGGAAAAATCTCAGGGCTGAATGTCGAGGTCAAGACACCCAATGTGCTGGTCGACCAATACGGTCGTACCTTTCATCATTTCTGTACCACGTCCTACCTGGGCCTGGACTATCACCCCGCGTTGCTGGACGGCGCCATGACTGCCCTGTGGGAAACCGGAACCCTGCGGGTCGCCAACTCAAGGAATCGCTGCAAGCTGGCGATCCTGGACCAGTACGAAACCCAATTGTCGGAGCTGTTCGGGGCCAGTTGCCTCAGTGCCCTGTCGTGCAGTGCGGCCAGTGCTGGAATCCTGCCGTTGCTGGCCAGCGGCGCGTTCACCAACCATTGTTCGCCGGTCATGGTGTTCGACAAATACGCCCATTACTCGATGAACCACAGCAAGGCCGCCTGCGCCGATGAAACCCAGGTCGTCACCTGCCCGCACAACGACATGGACTTCATCGAAGACCTGTGCAAACGCCAGCGCTGCGTGGCGTACGTGGCCGACAGCGCCTACAGCATGGGCGGATTGGCGGACCTGGACAGCCTGATGTATCTCAAGCAGCGCTATGGCCTGTTTCTCTATCTGGACGACTCCCACGCATTGTCTGCGGTCGGGGAGTCCGGCGCAGGCCTGGTCCGTTCGCGCGTCCCGGCCGTGGATGAACGCACCCTGATCGTTGCTTCCTTGGCCAAGTCATTCGGCGCCAGTGGCGGGCTGGTCATGTTTGGCAGTGAACGGCACAAGACGCTGGTGCAGCGTTACGGTGGGCCGAGCAATTGGTCCCAGAGCCTGAACGCAGCGGCCATCGGCGCCGGCATGGCGTCGATCCGCCTGCACCACAGTCGAGAATTCAGCGCCCTGCAGGAGCGTTTGCAAGCTAATATCCGCCTCTTCGACAGCCTCGTGCGCACTGAACAGCGTGGCAATCCCATGGCAATCCGCATGCTGCCCTGCGGTGAAGCGACCCTGGCCAACAGCCTGGCCGTCGAACTGGCCGAACTGGGGTATTTCACTTCAGCGGTCTTTTTCCCCGTGGTGCCGCAAGGCAAGGCCGCCATTCGCATTACCCTGCGCGCCGACATGGAGCCGAACGTGATTCGCTCGTTTTGCGAAAAGGTCACCGAACTGCTGCTGACCCACGGGCGTGACATCCGCCCTTGAGACAGGACGCTCGATGAAGAACCGTACAACCCTGATCGTCACCTGCGCCACCGTTTTCCTGGCCCAACTGGGCATGAGCATCTACTTGCCGGCCCTGCCCGATATCGCCCGGGACCTGGGCGCCGATGCGTCCCGGGTTTCCTGGGGTTTGTCGGTGTACCTGATCGGCATGGCGCTGCCGATGTTGCTGTGGGGCAGCCTGAGCCAGCGACTGGGGCGCAAGCCGGTCTTGCTGGCGGCCTTGGGGTTGTACGGTTTGGGCAATCTGGCCCTGCCGCTGGGCACAACCGTGGAGGCGTTCCTGACGCTCAGGTTGATCCAGGGCATCGGCGCCAGCGGTATCTCGGTGATGGCGCGGGTATTGATTCGGGACAGCTTCAGCGGCGACCTGTTGGCCAAGGCGCTGTCCTGGATATCGATCGCCTTTGTGATTGCCCTCGGTATCGGCCAGTACCTGGGCTCGCTGATCCAGGCCGCTTTTGGCTGGGAGGCGATTTTCCATGGCTTGGGTGCCGTCAGCCTGGCCATGGCAGCGGCGGTGTCCCGGGCCAGGTTCCCGGTGCTGGTGCAAGCCGGCAACGGGCAATCGGCGTGGGGCATCTACGGGCACATCCTGCGACAACGCGCGTTCCTGCTGCCGGCCTTGGCCGGTGGGCTGGGTTACGGCGTGATCGTCGCCTTCAACACCGCCGCGCCGCTGATCCTGCAGGAGACCTTCCACTGGTCGCCCATTGAATACGGCCTGCTGGGCTGGCCGGTCAGTGCGGCGTACTTGCTTGGGGCGCTGGCGGTGAACGCTTTTGTACTGCGTAGCGGTCAACGGCGAATGATGGGCTGGGGCATCGCCCTGGTGCTGGGCGGGAGCATGACCATGCTGGCAGGCAGCCTCACCTTGAGCAGCATCGCGCTGCTCTTCTGGCTGCCGTATTGCTTCGCGGTGTTTGGCCAGTCGTTGATCTACCCCATCAGCCTGTCCCTCGCCAACGAAGGCTCACCGGTGGCCGGCGCTTATGCCATGGCGTTGAGTGGGTTCCTGCACCAGCTGATGGCCTCGGTGATCGGTGCCATGGCCAGCCTGTTGTTGAGCCAACAGGCCTGGCCGCTGGCGGCGTTGTGCGCACTGCTGGGGGCGGCGGCGATGCTCTGTGTGAAGTGCATGCCGCCGCGGGTCGTTTAAAACGCGCTACGGAAAATCTCTTCGATCTGCCGCTGGTCCGCCGCCCGTGGGTTGGTCAGGCCGCAGGCGTCTTTCAAGGCGTTGGCGGCCAGCACCGGTACGTCGTTGAGGCGTACGCCCAGGTCCCGCAAACCGGCCGGAATGTCCACGTCATGGGCCAGTTTGCGGATCGCCGCAATGGCGTCCCGGGCCCCCTCTTCCGGGCTGAAACCGCGTGTATCGGCGCCCATGGCATTGGCCACGTCGGTCAGGCGAACGGCGCACACCGAAGCGTTGAAACTCTGCACATGAGGCAACAGCACCGCGTTGCACACGCCGTGAGGCAGGTCGTAGAAGCCACCCAGCTGATGCGCCATCGCATGCACGAAACCCAACGATGCATTGTTGAACGCCATCCCCGCGAGAAACTGCGCGTAGGCCATGTTCTCCCGCGCGGTCAGGTCATTGCCGTCACGCACGGCCAGGCGCAGGTTGTTGCTGATCAGGGTGATGGCCTTCAGGGCGCAGGCATCGGTGATGGGGTTGGCGGCGGTGGAGACATAAGCCTCGATCGCGTGGGTCAGTGCATCCATGCCGGTGGCGGCCGTCAGGCTCTTGGGCATCGCCACCATCAGTGCCGGGTCGTTCACCGACATCAATGGGGTGACGTTGCGATCGACAATCGCCATTTTCACGTGGCGTGTCTCGTCGGTGATGATGCAAAAACGGGTCATTTCGCTGGCGGTGCCCGCCGTGGTGTTGATGGCGATCAGCGGCAACTGCGGCTTGCTCGAACGGTCGACACCTTCATAATCACGAATCTGCCCACCGTTGGTGGCGCACAGGGCAATGCCCTTGGCGCAGTCGTGGGGGGAGCCGCCACCCAGCGACACGACGAAATCACACTGGCTCTCCTTCAGCAGCCCCAGCCCGAGCTCGACGTTGGCGATGCTTGGGTTGGGCTTGGCGCCGTCGAAAATCACCGAGTCGATGTCCTGTATCGCCAACAACTCGGCCACCTTGGTGGCGACGCCGGCCTTGGCCAGCCCCGCGTCGGTGACGATCAGGGCTTTGCGAAAGCCGTAGTTGCGGATAGCGATCATCGCTTCATCGAGGCAGCCCAGCCCCATGATGTTCACGGCGGGAATAAAAAAAGTGCTGCTCATGGGGTCACGCTCCTGGTTGAGGCCGGATCGGCAGGGCCTACAGAATGACCGAGTAGTCATGACGCATCTTGATCTGGCTCAAGACTGGGTCGTGATAAAGTCGCGCCCTGCCTTTGCCACGTTTTGAGATGATCCTTGCGATGACCGATTTCCAGGAATACGACACCCGGCTCGAAGACTGGGAGGCCTTGCGCGCCGACACCGCCTTCAGCGGCCTGTTGGTGGGCAATGGGGCCAGCCGCGCAGTGTGGGATGATTTCGGCTATGACTCGCTGTTCGAAAATGCCCGCACCGTCGAGGAAAAACCCCTGAGCCCGTCGGAGCTGAGCGTGTTCGATGCGATGCAGACGCGCAGTTTCGAACAGGTGCTCGCTGCGCTGAAAACCACCAGTCGGGTCAACAAGGCCCTGGCCGTCAGCTCTGCCGCGCCGCGCAATCGCTATTACGCGATCAAGGAAGCGCTGATCAACACCGTGCATGCGGTGCATATCCCGTGGCGGCTGGTGCAACCGTCGACCCTGGCGGCGCTCAACCAGGAGCTGGGCCGCTACCGCACGGTGTTCACCACCAACTACGACCTGCTCAACTACTGGGCGATCCAGCAGGCGCCCGAGAGCATCAGCGACCTGTTCTTCGGCGATGACCACAGTTTCGACCTGAGCCAGGCGACCACCGACAAACCACGCCTGTTGTACCTGCACGGCGGCCTGCACCTGGTGCGCAACCAGGACGGCACGGCGCGCAAGCTCACCTCCACCGAAGGCACCTTGCTGGGCAGTTTCGCCATCAACAACACGATCAAGACCCTCGACGATGTGCCGCTGTTCGTCAATGAAGGCCCGAGCCAGGACAAGCTCAAGACCATCCGCAGCAGCGATTACCTGTCGTTCTGCTACGACCAGTTGCTGCAGCATGGCGACAACCTGTGCCTGTTCGGCCATGCCCTGGGCGAACAGGACAACCACATTGTGCAAGCCTTGCGCCTGGCCGCACCGAAAACCTTGGCGATTTCGATCTATCCCCGTAGCCAGGCGTTCATCCAGCATCAGAAGCGGCATTACGCCAAGGTATTCCAGGGGCTGGAGGTGCAATTGCGCTTCTTCGACGCGAAGAGCCACCCGCTGGGTGATCCGAAATTGTCGGTGCCGGTGGAGGTTTAGTCTCGGACTACATGACCTGGAAACTCAATGCCAGGTCAGCGCATGACTGTGGCGAGGGAGCTTGCTCCCGCTCGGCTGCGCAGCAGTCGTCATTTTGTGAGCCTGCTGCCTGGCCTTGGAACCGATGGGGACCGCTTCGCGGTCCAGCGGGAGCAAGCTCCCTCGCCACAAAAGCCCACTCGTTACAGCAGGCTCGCTCCCATAGGGATGGGTTCAGAGCGCAGCCACGGTCTTGTCCTTGATGACCGTCGTCGGTCCGTTGGCCTTGACGCTGGCGATGCCTTTGTCCCGGGCCGCGTCCGATGAATAAGCCTCACTGCTGCCAATCACTTCATGGTTGGCCGCCTTGAGGTTGAAATACGGATGGCCGTCCTTGGTGTTCTTGAGTTCATAACGCTCGGCCAACGGACTGTTTTTCTGCACCGAAGCAATGCCACCGTCGACACCGCTGCGGGTGGTGTACAGCTCACTGGTCAAGATTGTCTCGGCGTTGGCCGCCTTGAGTACAAACCGAAACTGGCCACTGCTGCTTTTGCTGATTTCGTACCATCCGGACATGATTTTTCTCCTGGCAATGAAGACATGCTCCGAGAGTAAAGACCCGCCGCGCTTGCCTTGCCAGTGCGTTACTACAAAGTGATCGCCGTGCCCAGCAGGGTCAGGAACCCCGCCAGCCAATTCGGATGCGCAGGCCAGGCCGGTGCGGTTGCGAGGTTGCCCTGGACATGGCCTTGGGTCACGGGAATGTCGATATAGGTCCCGCCCGCCAGCCGCACTTCCGGCGCACACGCCGGGTAGGCGCTGCATTCACGCCCTTCGAGGATGCCCGCCGCCGCCAGCAATTGCGCACCATGGCACACCGCGGCAATCGGCTTGCCCGCCAGATCGAAATCGCGCACCAGTTGCAGGACCGCTTCGTTCAGGCGCAGGTATTCCGGCGCTCGCCCACCCGGCACCAGCAGCGCGTCGTAGTCGGCGGCCTGGACGTTGGCAAAGTCATGGTTGAGGGCAAACAAGTGCCCCGGTTTTTCACTGTAGGTCTGGTCGCCTTCGAAATCGTGGATCGCCGTGCGCACCGTCTGTCCAGCGGTTTTGTCCGGGCACACGGCGTGCACGGTGTGGCCGACCATCTGCAGGGCCTGGAACGGCACCATGACTTCATAATCTTCGACGTAATCGCCGACCAGCATGAGGATTTTCTTCGCGGCCATGGGAAGGGCTCCTTTGGGGGATGCGTGAGTGGTTAACGCATTAAAGGTAGCCCGCTACGTCGGTAGATGAGGGATAAGCGCTGATTACCTGACGGGATGCACCTCAGCCCTTGTGGGAGCGAGTCCTGTGGGAGCAAAGCTTGCTCGCGATGAACGATGACGCGGTTCTAGCCGTTAAACCGTGTCGCCCTTATCGCGAGCAAGCTTTGCTCCCACAGTATTTGGGGCACCAGCCTCAGGCGAGGTAACCATCGGCCCGTAGCAGCGTTTCGAGGCAGTGCTCGGTAACGTGGTAGAAGGCCTTGAGCTCCTGGATCTTGGCCAGCAGCTCGGTGGGGTCCACCGGATCGGCGCGTTTGACGGCCAGGATCATCTTGTTCTTGTTGGTGTGGTCCAGGGAGATGAACTCGAAGACCTTGGTCTCGTAGCCGCAAGCTTCCAGGAACAGCGCCCGCAAGCTGTCGGTGACCATTTCCGCCTGCTGGCCAAGGTGCAGGCCGTATTGCAGCATCGGCTTGAGCAAGGCCGGGCTCTGGATCTGCAAGCGGATCTGCTTGTGGCAGCACGGCGAGCACATGATGATCGAGGCGCCCGAGCGAATGCCCATGTGGATCGCGTAGTCGGTGGCGATGTCGCAGGCGTGCAAGGCGATCATCACATCCACCGCGCTCGGCGCCACGCTGCGCACGTCACCGTGCTGAAAACTCAGGCCCGGGTGTTCCAGGCGCGCGGCGGCTTCGTTGCACAGCTTGACCATGTCTTCGCGCAGCTCGACACCGGTCACCACGCCTTCGGCCTGCAAGGTGTTGCGCAGGTAATCGTGGATGGCAAACGTCAGGTAGCCTTTGCCCGAACCGAAATCCGAGACCCGCACCGGTTTGTCCAGGGCCAGCGGCGAAGACGTCAGCGCATGGCTGAAGACCTCGATGAACTTGTTGATCTGCTTCCACTTGCGCGACATCGCCGGAATCAGCTCGTGCTTGTGGTTGGTCACGCCCAGGTCGGCCAAAAATGGCCGGCTCAGGTCGAGAAAGCGATTTTTCTCGCGGTTGTGCTCGGCAGATGGCACTTCTCGCAGTTGCTGGGGCTGGCTCTTGAACAGCGAGCTCTTGCCCTTCTTGCTGTACTCCAGCTGCGCCTCGTCGGTGACCGCCAGCAAATGCGCGTTCTTGAACGATGCCGGCAACAGCGCAGCAATGGTTTCCACCCCTTCGGCCACAGGGAAATTCTTGGTGATGTCGCGGGTCTTGTAGCGGTAGACGAAGGACAGGCACGGCTGATCCTTGACCGTCAGCTGCTTGATGATCAGCCGCTGGAGGTCCGCTTCTTCACCCACGTACTTGGCCAGCACCAGTTTGATGAAAGCGTTCTGTTCAAGGCTGGTGCGCAGCAGCTCGATGAACTGGGCGTGGTGATCCGGCGCGGGACGGACGGGCGTTGCGGTGGCAGACATGAAAAAACGGCCTCGGGGCGGGGCAAATCGGGAATGGCGGGTATTTTAGGGGGGATGGGCAGCGAGGGCACGGAAAAGTTCGTGTGGCAAGCAGTAGCCTCTGTGGGAGCAAGGCTTGCCCGCGATGAATACGCCGCGATAGTGCAGGCTCACCGCGTTATCGTTCATCGCGAGCAAGCTTTGCTCCCACAGGCTTGTGCTGGCAGCGAATTTTCAGCCCAGCACCACCAACCGATTTGGCAGTTCATTGCGTTCCTGGGTCACGGGCACGTGCTCCTTGAGCAATTCGCCGCACGCTTCGATGCAGGTCACGAAACCCTGCAAGGTCTGCCCCTGGCGAACTTGCTGGGTGAACGCTGCGACGATGGCATCCCAGCATTTGTTGTCCAGGCGCTTGGAAATGCCTTCGTCCACCAGGATTTCCACGTACCGCTCAGCCTCGCAGACAAAGATCAGTATCCCCGTGCTGCCCACCGTGTGGTGCAGGTTCTGTTCGAGGAATTGCCGGCGCGCCAGGTTGGAGGCCCGCCAGTGACGCACGGAACGGGGGATCAGGTGCGTGGTGATCCTGGGGATGCGAAACACCAGGCACAGCACAATGAAACTGACCCACTGCACCAGCAACAGGCTGTGCATCGTCAACCAACCGGAGAGGTAATGGACCACACCGGGCACCACCAGGGCCAGCAGGCTGGCCCATAACAGCGGGATATAGGCGTAGTCGTCGGCACGGGCGGCCAGCACCGTGACCAGTTCAGCGTCGGTATACCGCTCGACCCGGGCGATGGCCTCGGCGACTTTGCGTTGTTCGTGTTCAGTCAGTAATGCCATGTTAAAAGTGCCTGCTCATTATTATTATCACCAGCCGCCCGACGAACCGCCGCCCCCGAAACTGCCACCGCCACCACTGAAGCCCCCGCCGCCTCCGCCGCCGAAGCCTCCACCGGAACCGCCCGAACGGCTGGAGCCACCGCTTCCGGTCGGCAGGATACCGAGCATCTGGCAGACCCATATCGTCAAAATAAACAGGATCACCAGAAAGATGAACAGCCCGGGATGGCGCTCGACGAAATCACTCGGCTCTTGCTGCCCGTCTGCACTGTACGCCGGTGCCGGCTCGTCCAACGGGCTGCCGCCCAGCACCACCAGCATCGCCGCGACGCCGTCGCTGATGCCTTTGTTGAAGTTGCCGGTCTTGAAGGCCGGGGTGATCACCTGGTTGATGATCACCGAACTCTGCGCATCGGTCAGGCGATCCTCCAGGCCGTAGCCCACTTCGATGCGCAGTTTACGGTCATCCCGAGCGACGATCAGCAGTGCGCCGTTGTTTTTATCCTTCTGCCCGATGCCCCAGTGGCGCCCCAGTTGATAACCGAAGTCTTCGATGCTGCTGCCTTGCAAATCCGCCAGCGTGACCACCACTACCTGTTCGCCGGTGGCCTGTTCATGGGCCTTGAGCTGCGCTTCCAGTTGCGCGCGCACCGACGGTTCGAGCATCTGGGCGGCGTCCACCACCCGCCCGGTCAATGCTGGAAACTTCAGCTCGGCCTGGGCCGTGATGGCAAACACCCAGAGCAACAGCACCAGGCCAAATTTCAACACGCGCATTGGAACTCCTGTGTGGGAGCGAGCGGCTGTGGGAGCTGAGCTTGCTCGCGATGAAGGCACCTCGGTCTTGCTAATGACCGCGTTATCGTTCATCGCGAGCAAGCTTTGCTCCCACAGGCTCGCTCCCACAGTTTTTTCAGAACTTCACTTCAGGGGCTTTTTCGGCATTGGGGCTGGTGGCCTCGAAGGTTTCGCGGATCGGCAGGTCGCTGTACATCACGCTGTGCCACAGGCGCCCCGGGAACGTGCGAATTTCGGTGTTGTACTTCTGCACGGCCAGGATGAAGTCGCGGCGGGCCACGGCGATGCGGTTCTCGGTGCCTTCAAGCTGCGATTGCAACGCCAGGAAATTCTGGTTGGCCTTGAGGTCCGGGTAACGCTCGGACACCACCATCAACCGGCTCAACGCGCCGGTCAGCTGGTCCTGGGCCTGCTGGAACTGCTTGAGTTTTTCCGGGTTGTCCAGGGTGCTGGCATCGACCTGGATCGACGTCGCCTTGGCCCGCGCTTCAATCACCGCGGTCAGGGTTTCCTGCTCGTGCTGGGCGTAGCCCTTGACGGTTTCCACCAGGTTGGGAATCAGGTCGGCGCGGCGCTGGTACTGGTTCTGCACCTGGCCCCAGGCGGCCTTGGCCTGTTCGTCCAGGGTCGGGATGTTATTGATGCCGCAACCGGCCAGCAACGTGGTGAGCAGCATCAGGGCCAGCATCGGCAAGCTGCGAAGGTGGTTCAGTCGTGGATTCATCGAGTGGAGCTCTCCGTTGCATGACATTGGAAAAACACGGCCACCTATCTCACCGGCGCCTGGGGCATAATCTGCCGCCGCACTGGATTGAAACGGGTCGATGGGCTAAAAGATGCGCAGTGCGAAACTAAGTTCAGCCCAATGGGTTCGAAAGTGTGCTGCATTTAACTGAACAACAATAGCCGCTCCTCACATTTTGGCTGATCGGCGTGTCGTGATTACCGCCCTTTAGGCTTGCGAGAAAATTATTCATGAAGAAGCTGTGTTTGCTGGGCCTGTTTGTCAGTCTGGCCAGTCAATCCGTATTAGCCGACAACCTGCCAGCCCCCATAGAGAACAAGGACGCCTTCATCAGCAACCTGATGAAGCAGATGACCCTCGAAGAGAAGATCGGCCAATTGCGCCTGATCAGCATCGGCCCGGAAATGCCCCGGGAGATGATTCGCAAGGAAATTGCCGCCGGCAACATCGGGGGCACGTTCAACTCCATCACGCGCGATGAAAACCGTCCGATGCAGGACGCGGCCATGCGCAGCCGGTTGAAGATCCCGATGTTCTTCGCCTATGACGTGATCCACGGCCACCGCACGATTTTCCCGATCCCCCTGGCCCTGGCCTCGAGCTGGGACATGGACGCGATCTACCACTCCGGCCGCATCGCGGCCAAGGAAGCGGCCGCCGACAGCCTGGACATCACCTTTGCGCCGATGGTCGATATTTCCCGCGACCCACGCTGGGGCCGCACCTCCGAAGGTTTCGGCGAGGACACCTACCTGGTGTCGCGCATCGCCGGGGTGATGGTCAAGGCGTTCCAGGGCAACGGCGCCAACGCGGCCGACAGCATCATGGCCAGCGTCAAGCACTTCGCCCTGTATGGCGCAGTGGAAGGCGGCCGGGACTACAACACCGTGGACATGAGTCCGCTGAAAATGTACCAGGACTACCTGCCACCCTACCGCGCCGCCATCGACGCCGGGGCCGGTGGGGTGATGGTCGCGCTGAACTCCATCAACGGCGTGCCGGCCACGGCCAACACCTGGCTGATGAACGACCTGCTGCGCAAGGAATGGGGGTTCAAGGGCCTGGCGGTCAGTGACCACGGCGCCATTTTCGAACTGATCAAGCACGGCGTTGCCAAGGACGGTCGCGAAGCGGCGAAACTAGCGATCAAGGCCGGCATCGACATGAGCATGAACGACTCGCTCTATGGCAAGGAACTGCCAGGGTTGCTCAAGGCCGGTGAAATCGAGCAGAGCGACATCGACAACGCGGTGCGCGAAGTGCTCGCGGCGAAATACGACATGGGCCTGTTCAAGGACCCGTACCTGCGCATCGGCAAGGCCGAGGACGACCCGGCCGACACCTACGCCGAAAGCCGCATGCACCGCTCCGACGCCCGTGACGTGGCGCGCCGCAGCCTGGTCCTGCTGGAAAACCGCAACCAGACCCTGCCCCTGAAGAAGACAGCAAAAATCGCCCTGGTCGGCCCGTTGGCCAAGGCTCCGATCGACATGATGGGCAGTTGGGCCGCGGCCGGGCGTCCTGCGCAATCGGTCACCCTGTTCGACGGCATGACCCGCGCCCTGGGCGCTGACTCGAAGCTGATCTACGCCCGTGGCGCCAACATCACCGGCGACAAGAAGGTGCTCGACTACCTGAACTTCCTCAACTTCGATGCTCCGGAAGTGGTAGACGACCCGCGTCCGGCCCAGGTGCTGATCGACGAAGCGGTAAAAGCCGCCAAGGATGCCGATGTGGTGGTGGCCGCCGTGGGTGAGTCCCGTGGCATGTCCCATGAATCGTCGAGCCGTACCGACCTGAACATCCCGGCCAGCCAACGCGAACTGATCAAGGCCCTGAAGGCCACCGGCAAACCGCTGGTGCTGGTGCTGATGAATGGCCGTCCGCTGGCGTTGCTGGACGAGAAGCAGCAGGCCGATGCGATCCTGGAAACCTGGTTCAGCGGCACCGAAGGCGGCAACGCCATCGCTGATGTGCTGTTCGGCGACTACAACCCGTCGGGCAAGCTGCCGATCACCTTCCCACGCTCGGTGGGGCAGATTCCGACCTACTACAACCACCTGAGCATCGGCCGGCCATTCACGCCAGGCAAGCCGGGCAACTACACCTCGCAGTACTTCGATGACACCACCGGCCCGCTCTATCCGTTCGGTTACGGCTTGAGCTACACCGAGTTCAGCCTGTCGGACATGGCCCTGTCGTCGACCACGCTGAACAAGACCGGTAAGCTCGATGCCAGCGTGACATTGGAAAACACCGGCAAGCGGGACGGCGAAACCGTGGTGCAGCTGTACATCCAGGACGTGACCGGCTCGATCATTCGCCCGGTGAAGGAACTGAAGAACTTCCGCAAGGTGATGCTCAAGGCCGGCGAGAAGAAAGTCATCCACTTCACCATCACCGAAGACGACCTGAAGTTCTTCAATGCCCAACTCAAGTACGCGGCAGAGCCGGGCAAGTTCAACGTGCAGATCGGCCTGGATTCCCAGGACGTGAAGCAGCAGAGTTTTGAGTTGCTCTGATCCCCAGGCAACACAAACCCCATGTGGGAGCGAGCTTGCTCGCGATAGCGGCTTAACATTCAACTCAGATGTTGAATGTCAGACCGCCATCGCGAGCAAGCTCGCTCCCACAGTTGTATCTGGGTGTTCGGGCTAGCCGCGTCGATCCAGCAAGTTCACCACTACCCGATCCACCAACCCCCACAGCCGCTGCTTGAAGCGCTTCCACAATGGCCGGCGCTGCCAGGCGTCGAGGCTGACTTGCAGGCTCTGGGTGAAGTCCCGCTCGAAACTGGCCGCCACTGCACTGCTGAGCCTGGAATCCAGGGCTTCGAGGTTGGCTTCCAGGTTGAAGCGCAGGTTCCAGTGATCGAAGTTGCAGGAGCCGATGCTGACCCAGTCGTCCACCAGCACCATCTTCAGGTGCAGGAAACATGGCTGGTATTCGAAAATCTGCACGCCGGCCTTGAGCAATCGCGGGTAGTAACGGTGCCCGGCGTAGCGCACGGACGGATGATCGGTGCGCGGGCCGGTCAGCAGCAGGCGCACATCGATGCCGCGGGCGGCGGCCTTGCGCAAGGAACGGCGCACGTTCCAGGTCGGCAGGAAATACGGCGTCGCCATCCAGATGCGTTTCTGGCCGCTGTTCAATGCCCGCGACAGCGATTGCAGGATGTCGCGATGCTGGCGGGCGTCGGCATACGCCACCCGACCCATGCCCTCGCCCACTGGCGGTACGCGCGGCAGGCGCGGCAAGCCGAAGTTGGACGCCGGTTTCCAGGCTCGCCGATGGCGGTTGGCGAGCCACTGGCGGTCGAACAGCAACTGCCAGTCGAGCACCAGCGGGCCGACGATTTCCACCATCACTTCGTGCCACTCACTGCGGTCGTCGAGGGGGTTCCAGAATTCATCGGTCACCCCGGTGCCGCCGACCACGGCCAGGCGTTGGTCCACCAACAGCAGCTTGCGGTGATCCCGGTAAAGGTTGCGCACCCAGCGACGCCAGCTCAGGCGATTGTAGAAACGCAACTCCACCCCGGCCTCGGTCAGACGCTTGCGCAGGGCCAGGGTAAACGCCAGGCTGCCGTAGTCATCGAACAGGCACCGCACGCGAACGCCACGCTCGGCGGCCTGCACCAGCGCCTGGACCATCGCCTCGGCGCATGTGCCCGCCTCCACCAGATAGAGTTCCAGCTCGACCTGTTCCTGGGCACGGGCGATTTCCACCAGCATGCGCGGGAAGAACTGCGGGCCATCGATCAACAGCTCGAAGCGATTGCCTTCACGCCAGGGAAATACCGGGCCGCTCATGTCAGCGCGCCGTGAAGATCAGCACCGCATTCACCGGCACCGAGAGGCTGATGGCCGACAACCCGGCCAGGTTTCGCAGCTTTTCCAGCCCCGGTGCCAGATCGAAATCCGCCGCGTTGAGCACCACCGGTTCCAGTGTCACCACTTGGAAGCGGCGTTCGTCCAGGCGCGTCGCCAGCAGTTCGACGTTGTATTCGTGCTGCTTGCCGTGCAGGTTCACCGTCAGCGGCAGGCGCAATTCCAACTGCGCGCCGCTGGCCAGGTCCTGGATCGGCGCCAGGTCGATCTTGGCGGTGACGGTGGCTTCGGCAAACTGCTTGATCTCGAACAGCTCGGCCCGCATGCGCTCATCGCGCAGGGGAATGCCGCTGTTGACGGACTCCAGCTCCACTTCCAGGCGCGCCAAGCCCTCGGGCTGGACTTGACCGTGCAGCACCAGGAAACGCTGGACCTCGGAAACATTGCCGTTTTTGCTGCTGATAAACGACAGCCGCGACGACTCGCCGTCCAGGTACCAGTCGGCCTGGGCTGGCAGCGCGGCGCAGGCCAGCAGCAAGCTGGCGGCAGCGTGAGGGAAAAACCGCTTGAACATACACACTCGGAGGGTAGATAAACCTGTGGCGAACCTTAACCGGGCCGAGGGCGCTTGCAAACTGTCTGTTGCAACAACGATCAGGAATACAGAGAACCTGAGATGAAGGGTTTTATCTGTGGGAGCAAGGCTTCCTGGGGTGAAGGGGTTTATCTGTGGGAGCAAGGCCTTGTTGCCAACGGTTAGTTCAGGGCTCCAACCGACACCCCTGCCGCTCCCCCACCCACCGCGCGCTGTTGCTACGCCCCAACCCGCTGACAGTGATGCGTTTCGCTTCAGCGGTCTCGAGAAATTCGCTGATAGGCACCGACTGCTTCACATAGCCACGGCAGTAGTCGGCCGATTGCTCCATCACATAGCGGCATGAGCAATATTCCTTGGCGGTGTAGGCGCTGATGATGTCGGGGAAGGCCCGCAATGCCACCCGCTCCAGCCAGACCCAAGTGAACAGGGCGATGAGCAGCATCGACAACAGGCTGAGCAACACTCTGCGCTTCATGGCTGCACCGTCCCGGTGAACGCCTCCATGGCGCGCTTGAGCAGTTCGTTATGGCGATAGCTGCCGTCGCGGTCGTCGCCGTAGCGCACGATCACCAGTTTGGCGCTGGGGATGACGTACAGCGCCTGGCCCCAATGACCCAACGCGGCAAAGGTATCCGGCGGCGCATCGGGCCAAGGCTGGATTGCCGGATCGGCGGCGCGGTTGAGCCACCAATGCCCGCCGGGCACGGCTTCGTCCTGGCCGGCCTGGAAGTGGGCAAAAGGTTGGCGATTGAACGCGACCCATGCCTTGGGTAGCAGTTGCCGTTCGCCCCAGCGACCGTCCCGTTGCATCAACAACCCGACACGCGCCAGGTCTCGCGCGGTGAGGTAGGCATAGGACGATCCCACGAACGTGCCGCTGGCGTCGGTTTCCCAGATGGCGTGGCGGATACCGAGGGGCTCGAACAAGGCCGTCCAGGGGAAGTCGGGGTAGCGCACCGGGCCGACGATGGTTTTCAAGGCCGCCGCCAGCAAGTTGCTGTCACCGCTGGAATAACGGAACGCCTGCCCCGGCGGGCTGGCGCTTTCATGCTGCGCAGTGAACGCCGCCATGTCATGACGCCCGCGGGTATAGAGCATCGCCACCACCGAAGAGTTGAGCGGCGCGTATTCGTAGTCTTCCTGCCAATCCAGGCCCGAGGCCCAGTGGAAAAGATCGGCCAGGGTCAGGCCCGGGTGCCGGCTCAGTGGTGGGTAGTACTTGGCGGCCGGGTCTTGCAGGCCAAACAGCTTTTCCCCGTAGGCCACGCCAAACACCGTCGCCAGCAGGCTTTTGCTGATGGACCAGGTCAGGTGCGGGGTCTGGGCAGTGGTCGGCCCGGCGTAGCGTTCGTAGACCAGCCGACCGTCCTGGATCACCAGCAGCGCATCGGTGCGGATGCCCTCGCGGCTCGCATCGTCCCGGGGTGGGAAGGCGTATCGCTCCAAGGCTTCGATGGCCGGCCCGCTCGGGGTCGGGCCACTTGGCCATTGCTCGCCGGGCCAGTCTTCGGCGTGGGCGCTCAGGTTGAGCAACAGCAGCGGGATCAGGAACCAGCCTTTGGACATGCTCGGGGCTCGCAGGATTGAACCTTCAGAGCCTATTCAGACTTGATGACAGTTTCGAGGCTTGTGTGCTCCCCTGTGGGAGCGAGCTTGCTCGCGATGGCGGTTTGTCAGTCGCCATATGCTTAGCTGACACTCCGCTATCGCGAGCAAGCTCGCTCCCACAGGGGGCAGTCGCTTGAGGGACTAGCCCAACGCCTTGGCCAGCCGCTTGGCCCGCGCCCCCGCTCCAATCTCCATCACCCCTTTATCCCGTGTCCACATCTCGCGCCACGCCGCAGGTCCGGCGGCCAGGGCAACGTTGAGTTCGCCGTCGAGCCCCTGGAACTGAGCGAACAACCCGCCCAGCAGCACGTGCCCGGCAGCGCTGGACGGGTTATGCCGACTCACCTGCGCGCAGCCGGCGAGCAACGCCAGCAGGCGCAATTGCAACGCCTGGGGCCAGGCACATTCCTGCCCGACGCCATACAACCAGGCAGTCATCGCGCTGAGCACATAAAGGTCTTCCAGGGTGCGGAACGGTTTGACGTAGGCGTCCCAACCGTCGCCTGCCAGCAACTCGCACAACGCGCCGTCGAGCAGCACGCGGCCATGGCTGATGTCCGGCATCAGGGCAATGGCGGGGAGTTTTTCCAGGGTCACGCCGGGCTCGCCCGCATAGGCCACTGCCAGGTTCAGCCGTGGCGTTTCACCGGGTGCTTCGCAGCGAGCGGCAATCAACAGCCACTCGGCGGCATCGCCCGCGGTGACGAAATCCTTGCGTCCGCTCAGGCGCAAGTCGTCGAGGCGGGTTTGCATGTCCGCCGGGCGCAGGCTGCGCTGTTCGGTGGCACACAAGGCGCCGAGGCTCTGCGGCGCACTGGGCCAAAGCACCCGCAGCGCCGCCTGATACCCCACCAGGAACGCCAGCCCCGGTGTCGCCATCAACCGCGCTCCGGTTACGGCCAGCTCGAACGGCGTCACCGGCCCCAGGCGTTGCAACAACGCGGCATAACCTTCGGCCAGGTCCGGATGGGCGGGCAGGCGCTCGCCGCGTTCGATCAGGGTGTGCCAGGGCATGGGGAGCTCCTCGAGGGCTGTCATATAAGCATCACCAAAGCTTCATGGCGATGACACCGGGGCTACATAGCCTGACTTTGCACAACATGGCTGCATAAAGAAAGTCGATTGGCTGCAACTGAACAGCCCGCACGGAGATTCGCTATGACCCAGATCGCCCGCATCAGCGACACCGGCAATGAACGCCGCCTGCAAGCCGAACGCCTGATCGGCGCCCAAGCCTTGCAAGAAGCACAGGCCCTGCGTTTCAACGTCTTCAGCGGCGAATTCAACGCCAAGCTCAAGGGCGCGGAAATGGGTCTGGACATGGATGACTATGATGTTCACTGCGCCCACATCGGCGTACGCGACCTGAACACCGGCCGCCTCGTGGCAACCACTCGCCTGCTCGACCACCAGGCCGCCAGCAGCCTGGGTCGGTTCTACAGCGAAGAAGAATTCAGCCTCCACGGCCTGGTCCATCTCAAGGGCCCGATCCTGGAAATCGGCCGTACCTGCGTCGACCCGGCCTATCGCAACGGTGGCACCATCGCGGTGCTCTGGGGCGAGCTGGCCGAAGTCCTGAACGAAGGCGGCTACAGCTACCTGATGGGCTGCGCGAGCATTCCGATGCAGGACGGCGGGATCCAGGCCCAGGCGATCATGCAGCGCCTGCGCGAACGCTACCTGTGCACCGAACACCTGCAAGCCGTACCGAAAAAACCCTTGCCGACCCTGGACGTGCCGTCCAACGTCATCGCCGAGATGCCACCGCTGCTCAAGGCCTACATGCGCCTGGGCGCGAAGATTTGCGGCGAGCCGTGCTGGGACGAGGATTTCCAGGTGGCCGACGTGTTCATCCTGCTCAAGCGCGACGAGCTCTGCCCGCGCTACGCCCGCCACTTCAAGGCAGCGGTCTGATGAGCCGGCTGCGGGTGTACGCGCGAATCGCGCGAGTATTGCTGGTGGTGGCGCTGGGCCTGAGCATGGCCAGTGTCTTCGGTCTGTTCGAACGCCTGGGGATCGCCAACTCGATGGTCCGCCGCCAGCGCTGGTCGCGGTTCTTCATGGCACGGCTGAGCCGTGCCCTGCCCTTTTCAGTCACCGTCCACGGTCACCTGCCGCAACGGCCGATGCTGTGGGTCAGCAACCATGTGTCCTGGACCGACATCCCGTTGCTGGGGATGCTCACGCCGCTGTCGTTCCTGTCCAAGGCCGAAGTGCGCACCTGGCCGGTGGCCGGATGGCTGGCAGCCAAGGCCGGCAGCCTGTTTATCCGGCGCGGTTCGGGTGACAGCCAATTGATCCGCAAGCAGATGAGCCGCCATCTGGAACAGGCCCATTCGCTGTTGATGTTCCCCGAAGGGACCACCACCGATGGCCAGACCTTGCGCACCTTCCACGGTCGCCTGCTGTCAGCGGCCATCGACGCCGATGTCGCGTTGCAGCCGGTGGCGATCCGTTACCTGCGCAACGGTGAACCGGATTCGCTGGCACCGTTCATTGGCGATGATGATTTGCTGTCGCACCTGATGCGCTTGTTTGCCAATGATCGGGGTGAGGTGGAAATCCATCTGCTGGAACCGATTGCCTGCCACGGCCAGGAACGCGCGGCACTGGCATTCCAGGCGCAACAGGCGGTGCACAAGGCATTGTTCGGGGTGCTTCCAGAGAAACAGCAAGCGCCGATGCGACCTGCTGCGATTGCGGCCTGATCCGATCTCAGCGCAGCCCCCCCTTGTGGGAGCGAGCTTGCTCGCGATAGCGGCTTAACATTCAGCAGATGCGCTGGCTGATACTCCGCTATCGCGAGCAAGCTCGCTCCCACAATTAGTCCTGCGGCGTGACTTGGTTTTGAGCAAAATCCTGCAGCTGTGGGTAGAACAACCGAAAATCCTCGCTCAACGGCTCATAGAGCCTGATCAGCTCCGGCATCGCCCCGGCCAGTTCCTCGGGCCGGGACAGCCGGCGGGAAATGCCGCGCAGCACCTGCCCAAGCACCTCGAACTCCTGATAAGACCCCAGCCAGTCATCCGCCGCCATATGCGGTGCGATGTGCGCCAGGCGCCCCGGCAACTGCGGTTCGGTGCCGAGCACCTGGTACACCCGGGCCGTGAAATCCACCAGCGGCCCTTCGCCGTACAACGCCCAGTCCCGGGCCAGGCAGTGGTCGAAAAACACGTCGAGCACGATTCCGGCATAGCGCCGTCGCACCGTGGAAAAGCGCGACAGGGCGATGTCCACCAAGGGATGGCGGTCTGTGTACATGTCAATGCGCCGATGCAAGGCGATCGCCGCTTCGATCCGTGGGTCGTAGAGCCCTTGCAGCGGTCCCTTGACGAAATCGCCGTAGAGACTGCCGAGCAGTTGTTCCCGGCCAGGGCCGCCGAGGTGCAGGTGCGCGAGATAGTTCATGGCCCGCAGCTTAGCACCACCCCGCCAATATCGTTATAACCCGATATAGCGATTTGTTCGGCATTCAGATCAAATCCATATTTGTATATCGCGAAATAACGATTTAAGGTTCGCTCCATCGCGATATAGCGTTTTATCAACCCCGAGCTTGCCACCCATGACCCTTGACCTCGACGAAATAATAAAAGCCCTGGCGCACCCAGTACGGCGAGACATCCTCAACTGGCTCAAAGACCCCAAGGTCCAGTTCCCGGAACAGTTGCACAACCACGAATTCGGCATTTGCGCCGGACAGATCGACCAGCGTTGCGGCCTGTCGCAATCGACGGTGTCTGCGCATTTGGCGGTGTTGCAACGGGCGGGGCTGATCACCAGCCAGAAGGTCGGTCAATGGCACTTCTTCAAGCGCAACGAGGAAGTGATCCAGCAGTTCCTCAAGCAAATGAGCCAAGAGCTCTGACCTGACAAGGACCTCATCATGCCCCTCTCACTCCTGATTCTGGCCCTGAGCGCCTTCGCCATCGGCACCACCGAGTTCGTCATCATGGGCCTGTTGCCCGACGTGGCGGCCGACCTGGGCGTGTCGATTCCTGGCGCCGGCTGGCTGGTGACCGGCTACGCCCTGGGCGTGGCCATCGGTGCGCCGTTCATGGCCCTGGCCACTGCGCGACTGCCGCGCAAGGCCGCCCTCGTGGTGTTGATGGGGATTTTCATCGTCGGCAACCTGCTCTGCGCCATTGCCAGCGACTACAACGTGCTGATGTTTGCCCGGGTCGTCACGGCCCTGTGCCACGGCGCGTTCTTCGGTATCGGTTCGGTGGTGGCTGCCGGTCTGGTGGCGCCCAACAAGCGCGCTTCAGCCGTGGCCTTGATGTTCACCGGCCTGACCCTGGCCAACGTACTCGGCGTACCGCTGGGCACCGCACTGGGCCAGGAAGCCGGCTGGCGTTCGACCTTCTGGGCAGTGACTGTCATTGGCGTAATTGCGCTGATCGGCCTGATCCGCTTCCTGCCGGCCAAGCGCGATGAAGAAACGCTCGATATGCGCTCGGAACTGATGGCGCTCAAGGGGGCCGGCCTGTGGCTGTCCCTGAGCATGACCGCGCTGTTCTCCGCCTCGGTGTTCACCCTGTTCACCTATGTCGCCCCGCTGTTGGGTGAAGTGACCGGCGTATCGCCCCGCGGCGTGACCTGGACCCTGGTGCTGATCGGCCTGGGCCTGACCCTGGGCAACATCATCGGCGGCAAGCTGGCGGACAAGAGCCTGGCGAACACGCTGATGGGCGTTTTCCTCACCATGGCCGTGGTGTCCACCGTATTGAGCTGGACCAGCGTGGCGCTGATCCCCAGCGAAATCACCCTGTTCCTCTGGGCCACCGCCTGCTTCGCCGCCGTGCCGGCCCTGCAAGTCAACGTGGTGACCTTCGGCAAAGATGCGCCCAACCTGGTCTCCACCCTGAACATCGGCGCCTTCAACATCGGCAACGCCCTGGGCGCCTGGGTCGGCGGCAGTGTCATCGACCATGGCCTGGGCCTGACCTCCGTGCCGCTGGCCGCCGGCGCGTTGGCCGTGCTGGCGCTGCTGGTCACCCTGATCACTTTCCGCCAGGGCGGCAATGCCGACCTGGCCCCGGCGACTCACTGACTTTTAACCCCTTCCACTTTCGAGGTTGTTTTCATGGCGACTATTTTCGACCCCATCAAACTCGGCGACATCGAGTTGAAAAACCGCATCATCATGGCCCCGCTCACCCGCTGCCGCGCCGACGCAGGTCGCGTGCCCAACGCGCTGATGGCCGAGTACTACGTGCAACGCGCCTCCGCCGGCCTGATCCTCAGCGAAGCAACTTCGGTCACGCCGATGGGCGTGGGCTATCCGGACACCCCGGGCATCTGGTCCAACGACCAGGTGCGCGGCTGGTCCAACGTCACCAAGGCGATCCACGGCGCTGGCGGCAAGATCTTCCTGCAACTGTGGCACGTGGGCCGGATCTCCCACCCGTCGTACCTGAACGGCGAAACCCCGGTGGCACCCAGCGCGATCCAGCCCAAGGGCCACGTGAGCCTGGTGCGTCCGCTGGCCGACTACCCGACCCCACGCGCACTGGAAACCGCTGAAATCGCCGACATCGTCGACGCCTACCGAGTCGGTGCCGAGAACGCCAAGGCTGCCGGTTTCGACGGCGTGGAAATCCACGGCGCCAACGGCTACCTGCTCGACCAGTTCCTGCAAAGCAGCACCAACCAGCGCACCGACAGCTACGGCGGTTCCCTGGAAAACCGTGCCCGCCTGCTGTTGGAAGTGACCGACGCGGCCATTGAAGTCTGGGGCGCCGGCCGGGTTGGCGTGCACCTGGCACCGCGCGCCGACTCCCATGACATGGGTGACGAGAACCGCCTGGAAACCTTCAGCTACGTGGCTCGCGAGCTGGGCAAGCGTGGCATCGCCTTCATCTGCTCCCGTGAGAAGGAAGGCGACGACAGCATCGGCCCGCAACTCAAGCAGGCTTTCGGCGGCCCGTACATCGCCAATGAACGCTTCACCAAGGACAGCGCCAATGCCTGGCTGGCCGAGGGCAAGGCCGATGCCGTGGCCTTCGGTGTGCCGTTCATCGCCAACCCGGACCTGCCAGCACGCTTGCAAGCCGATGCACCGTTGAACGAGGCGCATCCGGAAACCTTTTATGGTAAAGGTCCGGTGGGTTATATCGATTATCCCGTGATGTAAGTCGTAAAAAACAAAAGCCCTGCCTCGAAAGAGCCAGGGCTTTTTTATTTGCGCTAAATATCCAGTCAAACATCCAAACTTCTAAAAGCCGTTCAACCCTTCCTATTATCGCCAGCAACAAGACAAAACGTCTTGCTTGCAGTCACTCTCTTTGAAAAGGATTTCAAATGAACGCCTCCCCTGAAAACAGTCAACAGACCAACAATGGCATTTATGAACTCATCGCCTCTCAATTCAGTTGGGCACCGTTGGCCGTGTTGTACCAATACCTCAAGTCACTCGATACGCAAGAATACATGCCGATGCTCACGGCACTGATAGAGAAAGCGAACCTGAACGACAAGGTCAACGAGCAGGTTCAAGCCTGGGAACAGGAGCGCATCAACCCAAACCGCACCCGTCTCATCGTAAAGTTGATCAATCATACCGATTTGGATTTTGAAGTCGGCGAACACAACTTGCCGTTGAATGCGCACGAGCAACACCCCACACTGATTCTTCCCTGGGATATCCAAACCTGGAAGTTCGACTTCGCTTATACCCGACGCCTGGGCAGTCCCAGTAGGGAGATATTCAAACACTTCATTGTATTCGGCGATAAAGAGTTTGGCTTTCGCTTTGACTTTGGTTTGCGCGTCAATACATCCTTCGGTGTTATTTCACCGACGCTGACACCCGTCCGGACCCACATATTGACTTCTATTGGAACAAGCCCGATCCAATGCACGACTCGAATCACTCGCACCGCCAGTGAAGAGCCCTATGGTTTTACTGTGGAACTCACGCTGAGCTAAACCATTCGGCCTCGCCCGTAATGCTGTTCACTTAAGGCTTGCCTGAATCCTTGTGGCGAGGGAGCTTGCTCCCGCTGGGCTGCGTAGCAGCCCTTTCTTGTGAGCGCTTCGCACTCAAGCGGGAGCAAGCTCCCTCGCCACAGGTTCATAGTTTTTCTTAAGAACAGTATTACAGCCTCGCCAGGGCCGTCTGGCGAGGCATCTGGCGGCCCGGTCGGATGACCTTGCCGAGCGGATTCTTCCTGCACATTCACCCGCGCGAAACAAATTTCCTACAAAATTCGCCGCCAATTGCCTACCAACCGCGCCAGTGTCGGTTTATAAAAGCATCCTTACGCGGACGTATTGACACAAACCGACGCAATTACGCGTTTTGTTTCATTTGCGCAGGCTGGGGCTCAAGTGCAGCATGTCCAGCCCGATCTCCACCCAGCGCTCGGCCTCAGCCGCCAGGGCGAAGCTGTCGGGGGCCAGTAGCCATTGGTACAAGATGCCGTCGATGTAGGCATGAATGGCAACTGCCGCCCTTTCGGGATCCAGATCATCCGGCAACTGGCCGCGTTTCATCGCATTGCGCAACGACAGGGCGATGCGCACATTGCAGTCGAGGCTGACCTCGCGTCGCTGCTGGCGCAAATCGCACATTTCATCGGTGAATTCACACTTATGGAACAGGATCTCATTAATGCGCCGGGTTTTCGGGTCCAGGGCCACTTGCTGGAACAACCGGACCAGCAGCTTGCGAATACAGCCCAGCGGGTCAAGCTCCTCCTCATTCTCACTGGCACGGGCCAACTCATCGAGCGGCTCGTGCAGGGTATCGAGCATGGCCTGGAGCAGGTCCGCCTTGTTGCTGAAATGCCAATAGATGGCGCCGCGCGTCACTCCGGCCAGTGTCGCGATGTCGGCCAGGGTCGTACGCGCCACGCCTCGCTCGAAAAACGCCTTTTCGGCGGCTTCGAGTATCTGGCTGCGAGTCTCCAGGGCTTCCTCTTTGGTACGACGGACCATGGCAGTAAACACCTCAATCAGGATGCGTCAGCAACGCGACAGCAACACGTCAGCAATGCGTAAGAATCAACGGAACAAAATATGAGGCGACGTCTCTTGGAACGCGTCCCCGATCTACGCTGGCCTTTGTCAGGCTTTTGTAAATCCGGATGTTACGCAATTTGGCTGTTTACAAACAACCATGTACGTAAGTATATTTCTTAGCATCCTACTAATTGAAATAGTGCGCCTTTTTACCTTTCCACCTTTCGAGTGCGCCAGTTGCGCGCCTGGACCCGAGGATTTCCATGCAATTCAAGCCAGCTGTTACTGCCCTGGTTACTGCCATCGCCCTGGCATCGCTGCTCAGCGGATGCAAAAAGGAAGAGGCTGCACCTGCTCCTCCGCCTCCTCAGGTCGGCGTCGTAACCCTCAAGACCCAGCCTTTCACCCTGACGTCGGAGCTTCCGGGGCGCACCAGCGCGTTCCGCGTCGCGGAAGTGCGGCCACAGGTCAACGGCATCATTCTCAAGCGCCTGTTCAAGGAAGGCGCCGACGTCAAGGCCGGCCAGCAGCTGTACCAGATCGACCCAGCCGTCTATGAAGCGACTCTCAAGAGCGCCGAGGCCAACCTGCGTTCCACCAAGTCGATTGCCGATCGCTACAAGCAATTGGTGGACGAACAGGCGGTGAGCCGTCAGGAATACGACACCGCCGTGGCCAACCGCCTGGAGTCGGAAGCCAATCTGCAAACTGCCCAGATCAATGTGCGCTACACCAAAGTCTACGCGCCGATCTCCGGCCGTATCGGTCGTTCCTCGGTGACCGAGGGCGCGTTGGTGAGCAATGGTCAGGCCGATGCCCTGGCAACCATCCAGCAACTGGACCCGATCTACGTCGACGTGACACAGAGTTCGGTCGAGTTGCTGCAACTGCGCCGTGAGCTGGAAAGCGGCCGTCTGCAAAAGGCCGGCGATAACGCCGCCATGGTCAAGCTGACCCTGGAAGATGGCAGCCTGTACCCGCACGAGGGCAAGCTGGAATTTTCCGAAGTGTCGGTTGACCAGACCACCGGTTCGGTGACCTTGCGCGCCGTGTTCCCCAACCCTGACCACACCCTGCTGCCGGGCATGTTCGTCCATGCACAACTGCAGGCCGGCGTGAACAGCGCGGCGATCCTCGCCCCGCAGCAAGGCGTGACCCGTGACCTCAAGGGTACGCCGACCGCCTTGGTCGTTGGCGCTGACAACAAGGTCGAACTGCGTCAGCTCAAGGCCAGCCGCACCGTTGGCAGCCAATGGCTGATCGAAGACGGGCTCAAGGCCGGCGATCGCCTGATCACCGAAGGGTTGCAGTTCGTACGCCCGGGCGTGGAAGTCAAAGCCACCGAGGCCACCAACGTCGATACCAAGAACCCGGCCCCCGCACAGGCAGCTGAAAAAGCCGCCGGCGGCAAAGGGGAGTAAACCATGTCGAAATTCTTTATCGACCGTCCGATTTTCGCCTGGGTGATCGCCCTGGTGATCATGCTGGTCGGGGCTCTATCGATTCTCAAGTTGCCGATCAACCAGTACCCGAGCATTGCGCCGCCGGCCATTGCGATCCAGGTGACCTACCCGGGCGCGTCCGCGCAAACCGTGCAGGACACCGTGGTTCAGGTCATCGAGCAGCAGCTCAACGGCATCGACAACCTGCGTTATGTATCGTCGGAAAGTAACTCCGACGGCAGCATGACCATCACTGCCACCTTCGAGCAAGGCACCAACTCCGATACCGCGCAGGTCCAGGTCCAGAACAAGCTGAACCTGGCCACCCCGCTGCTGCCGCAAGAAGTGCAGCAACAGGGCATCCGCGTGACCAAGTCAGTGAGAAACTTCCTGATGGTGATCGGCGTGGTGTCGCGCGACGGCAGCATGACCCGGGAAGACCTGTCCAACTACATCGTGTCCAACATGCAGGACCCGATCTCGCGCACCAAGGGCGTTGGTGACTTCCAGGTCTTCGGTGCCCAATACGCGATGCGGATCTGGCTCGACCCGGCCAAGTTGAACAACTTCAACCTGACCCCGGTGGATGTGAGCACGGCCATTTCCGCGCAGAACGTCCAGGTCTCGTCCGGCCAACTCGGCGGCCTGCCGGCCATGCCCGGTCAACAATTGAACGCCACCATCATCGGCAAGACCCGCCTGCAGACCGCCGAGCAGTTCAAGGCCATTTTGCTCAAGGTCAATCCGGACGGCTCGCAAGTGCGCGTCGGCGATGTGGCGGATGTTGGCCTGGGCGGTGAGAGCTACGCCATTAATGCCCAGTTCAACGGCGCCCCGGCCTCCGGCCTGGCGGTGCGACTGGCGACCGGTGCCAACGCCCTCGATACGGCCAAGGCTCTGCGCCAGACCGTGGAAAACCTCAAGCCATTCTTCCCGCAAGGCCTGGAAGTGGTGTTCCCCTACGACACCACGCCGGTAGTGAGCGAGTCGATCAAGGGTGTGGTTGAAACCCTGGTCGAAGCGGTCGCGCTGGTGTTCCTGGTGATGTTCCTGTTCCTGCAGAATTTCCGCGCCACCATCATCACCACGATGACCGTGCCGGTGGTACTGCTGGGGACCTTCGGGATCCTCGCGGCGTTCGGTTTCAGCATCAACACCTTGACCATGTTCGGCATGGTGCTGGCCATCGGTTTGCTGGTGGACGACGCCATCGTCGTGGTGGAAAACGTCGAACGGGTGATGAGCGAAGAAGGCCTGTCGCCCAAGGAAGCCACCAAGAAATCCATGGGGCAGATCCAGGGCGCACTGGTGGGTATCGCCCTGGTGCTCTCGGCAGTACTGCTGCCGATGGCGTTCTTCGGCGGCTCCACCGGTGTGATCTACAAGCAGTTTTCCATCACCATCGTCTCGGCCATGGCCCTGTCGGTACTGGTGGCGCTTATTTTCACTCCTGCCCTGTGCGCCACCATGCTTAAAGCCATTCCAAAAGGCGAGCACGGCGTACCAAAACGCGGATTCTTCGGTTGGTTCAACCGCAACTTCGATCGCAGCGTGATGAGCTACGAACGTGGCGTTGGCAATATTCTGCGCAACAAGGCGCCGTATCTGCTGGTCTACGTGATCATCTTCGCCGGCATGATCTGGCTGTTCATGCGCATCCCATCCTCGTTCCTCCCTGAAGAAGACCAGGGCGTGCTGTTTGCCCAAGTGCAGACACCGGCCGGGTCCAGCGCCGAGCGTACCCAGGTGGTGGTGGACAAGATGCGGGAGTTCCTGCTGCGTCCGAGCAAGGACGGCGGTGAAGGTGATGGCGTGGCCTCGGTGTTCACCGTGACCGGCTTCAACTTCGCCGGTCGAGGCCAGAGTTCCGGCCTGGCATTCATCATGCTCAAACCGTGGGAAGAGCGTAACGCTGACAACTCCGTGTTCAAGATCGCTGGCCGCGCCCAGCAACACTTCTTCACCTTCCGCGACGCAATGGTGTTCGCCTTCGCACCGCCGGCGGTGATGGAACTGGGTAACGCCACCGGTTTCGACGTATTCCTGCAGGACCGTGCCGGTATCGGTCATGACAAGTTGATGGAAGCCCGTAACCAGTTCCTGGGCATGGCATCCCAGAGCAAGGTGCTGGCCCAGGTGCGTCCGAACGGCCTGAACGACGAACCGCAATACCAGTTGGAGATCGATGACGAGAAGGCCAGCGCGCTGGGCATCACCTTGTCGGACATCAACAACACCCTGTCGATTGCCCTGGGCAGTAGCTATGTGAACGACTTCATCGACCGTGGTCGGGTGAAGAAGGTGTACGTGCAAGGCCAGCCAGGCGCGCGCATGAGCCCCGAAGACCTGAAGAAGTGGTACGTACGCAACAGCGCCGGGACCATGGTGCCGTTCACCGCATTCGCCAAGGGTGAGTGGGTCTACGGATCGCCGAAGCTGGCTCGTTACAACGGCGTGGAAGCCATGGAAATCCTCGGGACTCCGGCACCAGGTTACTCCACCGGTGAAGCCATGGCCGAAGTCGAAGCACTGGCCAAGAAGCTGCCAGCCGGTGTTGGTATTTCCTGGACAGGCCTGTCTTACGAAGAACGATTGGCAGGCTCTCAGGCACCAGCGTTGTTCGCGCTGTCCATTCTGATGGTGTTCCTGTGTCTGGCGGCGCTGTATGAAAGCTGGTCGATTCCGATTGCGGTCGTGCTCGTGGTGCCACTCGGGATTGTCGGTGCGTTGATGGCGACCAGCCTGCGTGGTCTTTCCAACGACGTGTACTTCCTGGTAGGTCTGTTGACCACCATCGGTCTGGCAGCGAAAAACGCCATTCTGATCGTCGAGTTCGCCAAAGACCTGCATGAACAGGGCAGGAGTTTGCAGGAGGCCGCCATTGAGGCCTGCCGCATGCGTTTGCGCCCGATCATCATGACGTCCCTGGCCTTCGTTCTCGGGGTGGTGCCACTGGCCATTTCCACGGGTGCCGGCTCGGGAAGCCAACACGCCATCGGTACCGTGGTGATTGGCGGTATGATCACCGCTACCATCCTGGCGATCTTCTGGGTGCCATTGTTCTTCGTGACCGTGTCGTCGATAGGCCGTCGAAAAAACACCGACGAGCACGACACTCCTGAAACTTCCAAAGAGGCTGGCCAATGAGCAAGTCGCTACTCTCCCTGACCATCGCCGCCGTCGTGCTCAGCGGTTGCTCGCTGATCCCCGACTATCAGCGGCCCGAAGCACCGGTCGCGGCGCAATACCCGCAAGGGCCGGCCTACGAGGCGGCCAATGCGCCCGGCCAGGCCGCCGCCGAGCAAGGCTGGAAACAGTTTTTCCATGACCCGGCGTTGCAACAGCTGATCCAGGTCGCCCTGGAAAACAACCGCGACCTGCGTGTCGCGGCGCTGAACATCGATGCCTATGCCGCGCAATACCGTATCCAGCGTGCGGACCTGTTCCCGGCGGTCTCGGCCACCGGCTCCGGCAGCCGCCAGCGGGTACCGGCACGGGCTTCGCAAACCGGTGAAGCGGCGATCAGCAGTTCGTATTCGGCGACCTTGGGCATCAGCGCCTATGAACTGGACCTGTTCGGTCGGGTTCGCAGCCTGAGCGAGCAAGCGCTGCAAAGCTACTTCGCCACCGAAGAAGCCCGTCGCAGCACCCAGATCAGCCTGGTGGCCAACGTCGCCAATGCCTACCTGACCTGGCAAGCCGACAAGGAACTGCTCAAGCTGACCCAGGAAACCCTCGGTGCCTACGAACAAAGCTTCAAGCTGACCTCGCGCAGCGCCGAAGTCGGCGTGGCCTCGGCCCTGGACCTGAGCCAGGCCCGCACCGCCGTGGAAAACGCCCGTGTGCAACTGGCCCGCTACACCCGCCAGGTCGCACAGGACGAAAACAGCCTGACCCTGCTGCTGGGCACCGGCCTGCCGGCCAACCTGAACTCGCAACCGCTGAGCGATGACCTGCTCAGCGAAGTGCCGGCCGGGCTGCCGTCGGACCTGCTGCAGCGTCGTCCGGATATCCTCCAGGCCGAACGCAACCTGCTGGCTGCCAACGCCAACATCGGCGCCGCACGGGCCGCGTTCTTCCCGAGCATCAGCCTGACGGCCAACGCTGGCACCCTGAGCCCGGACCTGTCCGGCCTGTTCAAGGGTGGTTCGGGCACCTGGACCTTCGCGCCGCAAATCAACCTGCCGATCTTCAACGCCGGTAGCCTGCGTGCGAGCCTGGACTACGCCAAGATCCAGAAAGACATCAACGTCGCGCAGTACGAGAAGTCGATTCAGACGGCGTTCCAGGAAGTCTCCGACGGCCTGGCCGCGCGCCAGACCTACAACGAACAGTTGCAGGCCCAGACTGACTTTGTCGCCGCCAACCAGGACTACTACCGCCTGGCTGAGCGTCGCTACCGCATCGGCGTCGACAGCAACCTGACCTTCCTCGACGCCCAACGCCAGTTGTTCAGCGCGCAACAATCGCTGATCACTGACCGTCTTGCGCAACTGACCAGTGAGGTCAATCTGTACAAGGCACTCGGCGGTGGTTGGAATGCCGAGACGGGCAAGAACGAACCGGTGAAAGAAGAAGCGCCGAAGATGAAATTGTTCTGATTTGATGCCTGAAGACTGAAACACGAAGCCCACCGAAAGGTGGGCTTTTTGTTTGTGTGCGCTTTAACGCTGGCCTATGTGGGAGCAAGGCTTGCCCGCGATGGAGGCGATGCGGGCTTTCAGGAGCCGAGGCGCCTGTTTCGCGAGCAAGCTTTGCTCCCACAGATCTGACAGGTGTACGACCAAAAGAGCCAGGTCGGCTACTAGGCCGCCTCGGGGCGGACGTTGATCTCGGCGCCCCGTTAACCACGATGGCCGAACGCAGGCATTGTGGAGTGGGTAACCCGGCATGGATGCCGGGTTAGCCGCGCTGGGCCATGGATGGCCCTTCGCGGCGGCCCACGGAGCAATGCCGGAGCGAGGCACCAAGTGGTGGGGCAAAAGCGCTTTGGTTACTTTCGACTGGGCCGGCTTCCGGGCTTTTCGAAAGTGACTCGCCGTAAGGGCGAAACCCTAGGTAGCCATTACCGCAGCAATGGATATGTACTCGACCAACAATTTCGACCCGGCCGGGTTGTTTTGCCGTTCGATAATCGCCCAAAACCCGCAAACGGCAATTGAACCGATCCCGGGCCGCCCTTCACCATCGCTCGCACAAAACCAATAACAACAGGTTCGACGCCATGCCCCTACACCCCGCCTCACCCGGCTGATCCCCAATCGCCCTGACGACCCTGGCTCCGCCCTTAGCGCCTGCACCTCAAACGTGCGGCAGCAACTCGCTTCGTCCACAAAAAATAGAGACAACGCCCATGAAGCCCACACAGCACTTTATCCCCAGCCTCATTGCCGTCGCCCTGACCAGTACCGCCCTGCCCGTCCTGGCCGCGGAATCGGGGTTTGTCGAAGATGCCAAGGTCAACCTCAACCTGCGCAACTTCTACTTCAACCGCAACTTCACCAACTCGAACGCCACCCAAGGTAAAGCCGAGGAATGGACCCAGAGTTTCATCCTCGACGCCAAGTCCGGTTTCACTCAGGGTGTGGTCGGTTTCGGCGTGGACGTGCTGGGCCTGTACTCGGTCAAGCTCGACGGCGGTCGTGGTACGGCCGGTACGCAACTGCTGCCGGTGCACGATGACGGTCGTCCGGCCGATGACTTCGGTCGCCTGGGCGTCGCCCTCAAGGCCAAGGTGTCGAAGACCGAACTGAAAGTCGGTGAGTGGATGCCGGTGCTGCCGATCCTGCGTTCCGACGACGGCCG